>NZ_JBEFTW010000021.1:0-129105 GCF_040196095.1 Actinopolymorpha sp. B17G11 | reverse complement strand
CAGAGACCTGTCAGGAATCCCGACGAAGGGTCAAACAATCACATGAACGCGCCGAACCCGCACCGACCTCGCCGCCTACCCAGTCAGGGACACCACACCGCCGAAGAACCCGCGGGAGTTCCGACAACCGGCGCCTGCTACGCGAGGTTTACTGTTGCCTCGACACCGCGGCGCTACGACCAGGCCAGCGGCGGCTGGGTCGACGGGGACACGTTGTTTATGCGCTGCACCGCCTGGCGGGACCTTGCCGAGCATGCGGCGGACACGCTGACCAAGGGCCACCGGGTGATCGCCACCGGTCGGGTCCGGCAGTCCAGCTGGGAAACCCCAGAAGGCGAAAAGCGCTCCGCGATCCAGCTCGACGTCGAGGACGTCGGGCCGTCGCTGCGGTGGGCCACCGCCAAGGTCACCCGCATCGCACGTGCGTCCGCCGGCGAGCCGGCACCGCAAGACCCGTGGGGCGTGCCGGCCGTACCGAACGCACGCCGCGGACCCAATGGTTCGGTCGGTCACCCAGCCACAGCCGGTGCCGTCCCGTCGGGACCCGATGCGCCGCCGCCGTTCTAACCCAACCGTGCCCGGGCCAGGCCAGACCGCCATCTGGCCGGCCCGCGCCGCCACCCAGCCTCACCGACCCACCAGAAGGAAGCCGAGGCACTGTCATGTCCCACCCTACGCACGGCGCACCCCACGCCAGCGCTGCTTGTCAGGCAGCGCTAGGTGCAGCCGGCCGTGCCTGGCATGTGATCCCGCTACGTCCGAACAGCAAGATCCCCGCGTTCCCCAACCACCCCGCCGACGCCTGCGACCGCACCGACCCGTGGTGCTGCGCCGGGCACGTCGACTGGGAAACCCGGGCCACCACCGACCCGGATCGGATCCGCCGCGGATGGGCCCGTATCCCGTACGGCGTAGGGATCGCCTGCGGACCCTCGCACCTGGTCGTCATCGACCTCGACACCCCCAAGCCCGACGACCGCCGGCCACCCCAGTGGCAGATCCCCGGAGTCGTCGACGGGCACGACGTGTTCGCCACCGTCTGCGAACAGGCCGGACAACCGATACCGCTCGACACCTACACCGTGGCCACCCCAACCGGCGGAACGCACCTGTACTACCGGCACCCCGACCACGGACCAACGCTGCGGAACACCACCGGCGGACGGCCAGGATCGCTCGGCTGGAAAATCGACACCCGCGCCGGCGGCGGACAAGTCGTCGCCGCAGGCACCACCATCAACGGACGGACCTACCGGGTCGTACGAGACGTCGACCCCGCGCCGCTGCCCGGCTGGCTTGCCGAACGGCTCACCCCCCGACCTCTTCCGCCCGAGCGGCCGGCACGCGTGAACCTGGCCACCGACCGACGCGGACGCTACCTCCACAAGGCCGTCACCGAACAGGTCGGCATCGTCCGCAACGCCGCGGAAGGCGGCCGCAACCACACCCTGTACATGTCCGCCCAAGTGCTCGGCCAACTCGTCGCAGGCGGCTCCCTCACCGCCGAAGACGTCACCGCACTCCTCACCCAAGCCGCCCTCGACACCGGGCTCACCGCACACGAAACCGCCCGCACCATCGCCTCCGGCCTACGAGCCGGCACCCGCCGACCCAGGAGCGTCGCAGCATGACCGAACCTGCCACACCGCTGTACGTCGTCCCCGAGGCAAGCCGACTGGCCGACGCGGAAGAGCTGGCCGCCGCCGAGGTCGCGCGAGCCAGAAGCGCCCTACCGGCCATTGACACTGCTGCGTTCGACTGCGTGCTTGGCCACATGGTGCGACAGGTCGAGCGGCACACCGAGGCAGACCCGGTAGCCGTGCTGACCTCACTCATCTGCGCTGCAGGAGTCCACGTCGGACCCGGCCCGCACGTACGCGCCGGCGACGACCGGCACCCGCTGCTGGTCTGGCCACTGATCGTCGGTCGTACCTCAGCAGGCCGCAAGGGAGCGTCCTGGGCGACGGCCCGCCGGATCCTCCATGCCGCCGGCCCCGATTTCGTCGCCGATCACCTCCGGAGCGGGCTCACCTCAGGTGAAGGCCTGGCGGCGATGTTCGCGCTGTCGGATACCTGCAGCCAGTGCGGTAAGGATCTCGGCGACTCTCCGTCGGACGACTTCTGCTCCGAAGACTGTCAGAACACCTTCCAAGCCACCGGCGGGCGGCGCACCCGTGGCCGGCGGACCGGGAGGCTGCCCGACCAGCGGCTGCTGGTGTTCGAACCGGAGTGGGCCGCGGTCATGGCGCGGATGCGGCGGGAAGGCAACGCCCTGTCGGCCACACTCCGGGCGGCGTGGGAAGGCGGTGACCTGTCCACCATGAACGTCACCGCCCGGGTCGCACCCGAATCACACGTCGGCATCGTGGCCCACATCACCCCGACCGAGTTCCGGGCCAAGCTGTCCGCCGCCGAACTCGCCGCCGGCACCTACAACCGGTTCCTACCCCTCGCGGTCGCCAGGTCACGGTTCCTACCCCTGTCCGTCGGTGCCGATCACGATGTTGTCCAACAGCTCGCCGATCATCTCGGCGACCGGCTCACCCACGCCACCCAGTACCGAGCCCTCGGCTTCACCGCCACCGCCGCCGACGCGTGGCGGCGCCTCTACATCGAGTTCGGCACAGACCATGGTGACGCCGGACCGGTTGAACAGTTCATCTCCCGCAGCGCCCCCAACTGCCTACGCATCGCCGGCATCCACGCGATCCTCGACGGCACCGACCAGATCCGCGCCGACCACCTAGCCGCCGCTGCCGCACTCGTGCGGTACTCCATCGCCTCAGCCCGCGCCATCTTCAACACCGACGAAACCCTCAACCGGCTCGCCAACTGGATCGCCGACGCCGGACCACAAGGACGCACCCGCAAAGACATCACCACCGGCTTCTTCGGCGGCCACAAAACCACCGCCGACATCAACCCACTCCTCAACCAGCTCGTCGCCAGCGGCCGCATCACCCGCACCAACCGTCCGCCGGCATCCGGGCGCGGCCGACCAACCGAGGTCCTCACCGCCAGGGCCGGACCTGCCCGACCACCGGCGGGCCGCAACCGAGTTAGTTCGCAGCCACAGCGAACAAAGAGGCAGGACGAAACCGCAGGTCAAACCACCTAGTTCGCAACTTCGCATAGTTCGCACGACCGAGATCGGGGGCGCTGCCACGCCGCTGACCGGAGCTAAGACAACCGCATGTGTATCTGGGAGGAGCACGGCCACCATGACCACCGACATCGCTGGCGGCACGCACGAGGTACCGGAACTCTTCCGCGTGCCGGAGGCAATGAAGATCCTGCGAATGAGCCGAACTGTCATGTACGAGCAGATCCGGGCCGGCCGACTCCGCTCGGTCAAACAGGGACGTTCCCGGCTCATCACCGCCGCGGCAATCCGCGACTACGTCGCGCTGCTCGAACGCGAGTCCGAAGGCGAACAATCACGACGGGGGAGGGCTGCGTGATGCCACGACGTGGGCACGGCGAGGGAACCCTCTACTGGGACGAGGGTCGCCAACGATGGATCGTCGAAGTCACGACCGGCTACACCCCGCGCGGAAAGCGGATCAAGGTGAGGCGTCACGCCAGGACGAAGACTGACGCTCGCACCAAGCTCCGCGAACTACGCCGCACCGTTGAGGATGGACTGCCGATCGAGCCTCAGTCATACACCGTGTCCGATGCTGTTGAGGACTGGTTGAGGTCAGGTCTTCGCGGTCGCTCGGACGGCACGATCGAGAAGAACACCATCTGGGCACGCAGCCATGTGAATCCGGCGCTTGGCGGTCGCAAACTTCGGGAGCTCAGTGCGGATGATGTAGACCGGTGGCTCGACGAGGAGGCAGCGCACCTCAGCACAGACTCGCTGCGCCAGATCTACTCCGTACTGAAGCGGACGGTCGATCATGCGCAGGCTCGCGACAAGGTGAAACGCAACGTCGTGAGTTTGTGCAACATCCCGAGGGGTCGACCGGGACGCCGATCCAAGTCTCTGAGCCTCGATCAAGCTAGAGCGGTCCTGGATGCAGCTGAGCAGGACGACTCGGTAGTCGGCGATTACATCGTCGTCTCGCTTACGACCGGGGCCCGGACGGAGGAGGCAAGGGCGCTCGCATGGGATCTGGTGGATCTTGTCGGAACGCAGACTGCTGGCCTGGAAGCGCCCCCATCGATCGCTGTCTGGCGATCAGTACGTGAGAGCCGCGACACGAAGACCGAGAAGTCCCGGCGGACGCTGAAGGCGCCAGAGCGTGCCGTACGGGCGCTGGGACGTCAGAGGAAGCGCCAGTTGTTACAAAGGGCGCGTTCCGGAACAAGGTGGCAGGAAACTGGCCTGGTCTTCACGACCCGGGACGGCACCCAGCTCGACGCTCGAAACGTGCGCCGATCGTTCAAGCGAATCGTTCAGCGGGCCGGCCTGGACCCCGAGAAGTGGACGCCGCGCGAACTACGCCACAGCTTCGTGTCCCTCCTGTCGAACCACGCGGGGCTCAGCATCGAGGAGATCGCCCGGCTTGTCGGTCACGCGACAACCTCGGTCACCCAGAACGTCTACCGCTTCGAACTGCGCCCGATGCTCATCGAAGGGGCTGACGCGATGGACCGGCTCCTGGCGGGTTCGGATGATGAATGCCCCTCCGATTGACCGTCCGGTCACCGTATGGACGTCGAGCCGGTCTGCCTTGGCTGGGCAAACCGGCTCTGACCTGCATAAACGGGGTGGGCGATACTGGGATTGAACCAGTGACCCCTACCGTGTCAAGGTAGTGCTCTCCCACTGAGCTAATCGCCCTCGTCACCAAAGCTTTCGAGGTGGAGACGGGATTTGAACCCGTGTACACGGCTTTGCAGGCCGTTGCCTCGCCTCTCGGCCACTCCACCGATGACAGACCTGCGGCGTGCGGTCCTGGGGGATCACCCCAGACGACCTCAGGCCCGCTCCGAGCGGACGACGGGATTCGAACCCGCGACCCTCACCTTGGCAAGGTGATGCGCTACCAGCTGCGCTACGTCCGCGTGCGCGCCCATATGTGTTCTTGGGCGCGCAGAGCACTTTAGCTGATCGGCGGCGGCTCTCACACCTGGGGCTCACACCGGCGGTTCGGGCACCGCGCGCACGTCGGAGCAGCCGCGGAGGGCCGCCCAGTCGCTGCGCATCTCCGCTGCGCGGCCTCCGGAGGCGAATGACGGCACGCCGTCTTCGCCGATCATCGCAGGCGCCCAGGAGGATCCGGTCACCGATCGGCCCTCCAGCGTCAGCGTGAGGACTCCGGTCGACGTCGTGCGTTCCGAGCTGCGGTTGTACCAGACGAAGTTGCCGAGGCCGTACGCGACGAAGGTGTCATACCCGTCCAGCTTTCCGGCAGCGAGCTGGACATGGGCATGGGTACCGGCCACGACATCCGCGCCTGCCGCCGCGAGCTCGCGAGCGAGGAGCCGCTGGTTCGTGGTCGGACAGCTCTCGAGCTCGGTTCCCCAGTGCAGATAGACGACCACCACGTCGGCGAGCTGGCGTGCCTTCCTGACCTCCGCCGCGAGGCGGGTGGGATCGAGAGCCGACGCCACGCCCGCCTGGGTGGGGCCGGCGGAGAATGCCCTTGTCGTGTGGTCGGCCACGGCGTCGGCACCGATGACGGCAACCTTCGTCCCCCTGATCGTCGCGACGTGAGGGGCGAACGCCTGATCGTCATCGGTACCGATCCCGACGACGCCGACCGGGGCGACGCCTGCCGCGGCGAGTGTGTCGGCGAGACCCTCGGGGCCGTAGTCGACGCCGTGGTTGTTCGCCATGGACACGACGTCGACGCCTGCGGCCGCCACTGCGTCGAACGCCTTGGGCGACGTGCGGAACGTGAACTCCTTGTCCTCCGGTTCGCCTCGCGTGGTTACCGCCGTCTCCAGGTTGGCGACGGTGAGGTCGGCTGCGGCGAGTTCGGGCCTCAGCCGTACGAGGGAGCTGCCAGGCTCGTCGAGCAGTGGTCTGAGGTGACCCTCGAAGTGGATGTCGCCGGCGAAAGCGAGGGTGATCGGGCGGGTCGCCGCGCCGGTCGGCAGATGCGAGCCTCGACCCGGACGACGCGGCCGCGCAGTCGGCGTGCGGGCACTGGTATCCGGAGGGGCCGCCCGGGCGGCGCTGGTCGGCGTGGCGTTCGTACGGCCCGACTTCCGTCGTGCCGGGCCCGTCCGTCCCGGGGTCGCCCCTACGGAGAAGCTCGGGTCGATCGTTCGCGGGTTCGGTGTCCGTGCCTCTGACGAGGCACCGGAGCCCGCCCTCGATGTCGCTCGCGCGTGCCAGTCCGGATCGGCGGCTTCGTACGTCCCGACGCCTCGCGCCGAGCCCAGCCAGGACAGGCCCGCGGCGACGACAACGATGATGAGGACAACAGAAATCCCCAGGTGCCGTCGCCGCATGTATCGAAGGCTAGGTGCCGGGGCACTCACCGACGGCCATAGTCTGGCAACACCGGACTCGTCGCGCTGTGAGGCGACGAATCCAACGACAGAAGGGCATGCGGGTCTCATGAGGCTGTGGGTCAACGGACACGTCGTCACCGATCCCGGCGCGCCGGCGGTGTCGCCGCTCGATCACGGTATGACCGTCGGCGACGGCGTGTTCGAGACGATCAAGGTCGTCGGAGGGCGACCGTTCGCTCTGAGCCGGCACCTGGACCGCCTGGCTCGGTCCGCCGACGGGCTCGGTCTGGCAAAACTCGATCTCGATCAGGTCCGTCAGGCCGTGCGAGAGGTCGTCGGAGGATGGGGCAAGCCGGAGGGACGGCTCCGGATCACCGTCACGGGAGGTCCCGCGCCGATGGGCTCGGAGCGCGGTGACCAGGCCCTCACCCTGATGGTGGGCATCGCGGACCTTTCTGCCCGACCGGAGACGACAGCGGTGGTCGTCGTGCCGTGGGTACGCAACGAACGCGGTGCCTTGGCCGGGCTGAAGACCACGTCGTACGCCGAGAACGTCGTCGCACTCGCCTATGCCCGGGAGCGTGGCGGCTCCGAGGCGTTGTTCGCCAACACGGTGGGCAATGTCTGCGAAGGCACCGGTTCGAACGTTTTCCTGGCTCTGGACGGAAAGCTCTACACCCCGCCGCTTACGTCCGGTTGCCTGGCGGGGGTCACCCGTGCGCTCGTTTGTGAATGGTGCGAGGTCGAGGAGCGTGACCTTCCGATGAGCGTCCTCGGGGAGGCCGAGGAGATCTTTCTGACCTCGACGACGCGAGATGTGCAGGGCGTACACGCCCTGGGCGGGCGCACGCTGGACGCACCAGGTCCATTGACCGCACGTGCGATGGAGACGTTCTCACGCCGGGCGGTGGAGCACACCGATCCCTGAGGCGCCGAACGGCTGCTACAGCGCGGGTCCTCCGCTGCGGCGAAGCTCCTCCACGAGGACGTCAAGGTCCACGTGTCCACTCTCGCCGCCCGGAGCGACGATTGCGTAGGTGCTCTGGAGGAAGGCCGCCAGGCCCTCCGCCGGTGCGTGCAGCACCGCCTCCCCGTCGGGGGAACGCAGTTCGATGAGGACGATCGCCCGACCGTTTTCGTCGACGAGAGGTGACACGTGGACGTCACCTTCGCCACTCGGTCGGAAGAGTCCTTCGGACAGGAGGTCACGAGCGAACACCCAGCGGACTCCGCGGGGTTCACCAGTGTGAAACACCGCATCGACGGCATAGGGGTCGGCAGCGTCGTATCGAAGCTCTGCGGTGAGATTCAGCGCGGCACCCGTTCCGTCAATCAGCCGGAGCGGGAGCGCGTGTGTCACCGAAGCGGGGAGTGCATCCATCGGGGGGCGGGGGCCTTTCCGTGGGTGTTACGGGACCGGCGGTAGGGCCATAGGGCGAGAGTTTGCTCCTACCAGTGGCCATCCCTCAAACCCGGGGGGTTGGTGCGTCCCGGTCTGGCCGATTCGCACCCCGGATTGTCTCGGTATCCGAGACAAGATCCGCGGTGATGGGACGAGGTAGAGCTCATGTTCGCGGGGTACTCTCTGCCGAAACGTAGGCTATGGCGTGCACCGAGACGGTGACGGCGACGGTATCGCACCCGAATCGGTGCGGGGGGACACAGGAGGACTTGTGCGCGAGGACCGCCGGCCCGGCATGGACACCGACACGCCGGGGCGAGACACGGTCGAGTCCACCGATGCGGCAACGAAGCCCGTGACCAGGAACGGATCGGACGTTCCCGATCGGGTCGACACCGACTCCGCCACCCGTGAGGAAACAGTCACGCGAGAGGAAGCGGTGACGACGCAGAAACCTCCGGGCCGCAGGCGACTCCTTCGGCACCACGCTCGCCGCGTTCGCCGCCGAGTCCGCCGGAACCGCACCCTCGACGCCACCTGGCGGGTCGCGGTATTCATCGTCGGGGTGGTCTTCGTCCTGGCCGGCCTCATCATGTTCGTCACACCGGGTCCGGGTTGGCTGGCGGTCATCTTTGGCCTCGCGATCCTCGCGACGGAGTTCGCGTGGGCGCAGCGCATCCTGCACTGGGCCCGCGAGAGGGCCCGCGAGGCGAGTGCCAAGGCGCTCGACCCGAAGGTACGCAGGCGCAATCTGCTCATCGGCGTGGGAGTGGTCGTGGTCGTCGTCGGTGGCGGATGGTGGTGGGTCGCGACGTTCGGATGGCCGGCGCCGCTGGTCGGCACCCTCGACTGGGTGCGCTCGTGGCGTTGACCGGCGTGCGCTAGGGTTTCCCTCGCGTTTCTGTAGTGAAATCCCGGGCGATTAGCTCAGCGGGAGAGCACTCGCCTCACACGCGAGGGGTCACTGGTTCGATCCCAGTATCGCCCACATCGAGTCGAAACCCCGTCCTTGCCAGGACGGGGTTTCGCTTGCTGAGAGGCCGCTCAAGATCCTCGTACCCGACCAGGCCGCGCCGGTCCAGGTGACCAGGTCGAGCAGCCGGTCAGATGACCTGGTCGAGCAGTCCGGTGTCGACGTCGTAGAGGAATCCGCCGACCGCGACGGACGAGGCGATGAGCGGATGTGCCTGCACCTTGGCGACTTCTTCCTTGATGCTCGCCACCTGGTCGATGGTGACTCCGATGGTCAGCCACGATGTGTCCTCACCGGTGGCGGCGGAGAGTCGCCGGTGGAGTTCGGGTTCGCTCGCCGAGGCCATCGCGCAGCGCGTGTGCTGGACGACCAGGATCCGGTCGACACCCAGCAGGTTGACGCCGAGAACGAGCGCCACCAGGGCCCGATCGGTGACGCGACCACCGGGATTGCGCAGGATCTTGGCGTCACCTGGGGAGAGTCCGATCATTCCGAGCGGATCGATCCGCGAATCCATGCAGGTCACCATGGCGACGCCTGCCCTCGCCACGCCGTCGAAGCCGGCGAGTTCGAACGTCTGGGCGTACGCCCGGTTTGCGGCGATCAGATCGTCGAACGCCGCCTGAGCTGGGATGTCGGCCACGAATAGCACGCTAGCGCGCTGTCGTAACACCGACGTTGCGAACTGCGGTGAGTCTGGCGAAGACCACCGGGTCGGAGTCGTAGCGGTGCGCCCGGTAGTCGTACTCGCCGGCACAGTCGTACTCGCCGGCACAGTCGTACTCGCCGGCACAGTCGTACTCGCCGGCACAGTCGTACTCGCCGGCACAGTCGTGCGCGGGGTCATGCGGGCGGAGGTGTGAGGATCATGCCGCGGTTCTTCGGCCCGCGGAAGTCGAGCTGGATCTCCTCGACGCCGCCGCCGATGCCGCGGTGGTGCCGACCGATCGTGGCGAGCAGCTCAGCCTGCCCCAACCGCTGCGCGCGGGTCCAGAAGTTGCAGCAGGGCACGACGACGACCGGTCGTACCCGTGCCGAGTCGACCACGGCCGGCAGCGCCTCGTCGGGATGCAGGCCGACGATCACGTCGTAGAAGTCCGCCATGCTCGCCGCGTACTCCTCCTGCCGGCTCGGGACACCCTTGAGCGTCCAACCACGCGGGTCGACGACCTCGCACTCGATGCCGTACCGCTTGCCGAGGATCCTCGCGAGCATGCCCTGTCCGCCGGCGACGTCGGCGACGTAGCGCGCGTCGGGGAACCGGTCGGCGACGAAGCCGGCGACCACCTCGAACCGGGTCGGGTCGCCGTGGAAGCGGTGGCGGCTCACGCGTACGGTGTCGACTTCGCGTCAACGTCCAGCAGGTGCCTCACCGGCCGGACCGGGCTGTCACCCGCGGCGGTCCTGCCGAGCAGGGTCTCGTCCATGGACGAGAGCATCTCCTGCCCGACGGCCGGCCCGGCGCCCGGGTGTGGCCGTGGTGCCGCGCGGTTGCGTACGACCGCACGGTGGGGACGCTAAGGTCGGCGAAGGCGGGACCGTGCCGGCGGCGGGAGGAAAGCGCACGTGGGTCACACCATCGGGATCGACCTCGGGACGACGTACTCCGCGGCGGCACGGGTCAACGAGGCGGGACGACCCGAGCTGCTCGTCAACCGGGACGGCGACCGCCTCACCCCGTCGGTCGTGCTCTTCTCCGACGAGCAACCGATCGTCGGCACGATGGCCCTGCGTTCGGCCGCGACGTCACCCCTCGATGTGGTGCAGTTCGTGAAGCGGTCGATGGGCGACCCCGCGTGGCGGTTCGAGACCTCCGGCGGTGGTGCGTACCGGCCCGAGGAGATCTCGGCGATCATCCTCAAACGTCTCAAGGACGATGCCGAACTCGCCCTCGGCGGTGAGGTGACAGACGCGGTCATCACCGTTCCGGCGTACTTCGACGACGGTCCACGCCGCGCCACGATGGACGCCGGGCGGATCGCGGGTCTGAACGTCCGAAGGGTGTTGAACGAACCCACCGCGGCCGCGCTGGCCTACGGTGTCGAGCGCGAGATCAAGGGCACGGTTCTGGTCTTCGACCTCGGCGGCGGCACGTTCGACGTCACCGTGTTGTCGGTCGACGGAGCGGAGTTCGACGTTCTCGCGACGCATGGCGACCGCAACCTCGGCGGGTTCGACTTCGACAACCTGCTCATGCGGCTGCTCGACGAACGGTTCCGCGCGGCCGGCGGGCCGAGCCTGCTCGACGACCCGGAAGCCGAGTCGGACCTCCGGGAGAAGGCCGAGATCGCCAAGCGCAGCCTCACCACCGTCGAGCAGACCCGAGTCCTCCTGTCCGCAGGTGGCGTCTCCAAGGCCGTTCCGCTGACGCGGGCGGAGTTCGCGGAGGCGACCTCCAGCCTGATCAGCCGTACCCGCGACGTCGCCGAGATGGTGCTGGCAGACGCCGGCCGCGACTGGTCGAAGGTCGACCACGTCCTGCTGGCAGGCGGCTCGACGCGGATGCCGATGGTGCCGGCCATGCTCACCGCGGCGGGTGCCCCCGAGCCGGCCCGCGCCGTCAACCCCGACGAGGTGGTGGTGCTGGGCGCCGCCGTCCAGGCGCACCTGGTCGAGGCGGAAGCGGCGGCGAGCCTGCCCGAGCGGGCCGCCCGTCTCCCGGTGCTGGCGTCCTCGGTCGCGATGCCGCGCGTGCGGGACGTCACGTCGCAGGGCCTCGGCGCCATCGCGGTGCGGCGGGGTGGGCGGAGTGCCGACGATGTGGAGAACGTCGTGATCATCCCAGCGAACACCACGATCCCGGCGAGGCAGAGCCAGGTCTTCGAGACGATCGAGGCCAACCAGACCCGGCTCAAGGTCGAGGTGACCCAGGGCGACGACGACGATCCGGCATACGTCCGCGCGGTCGGGGAGCAGACCTTCGAGATCCCCGCCTATCCGGTAGGGGCGCCGTTCGAGGTCGTCTATGCGTACGACGTCGACCAGACGGTCTTCATCGAGGTCCACGACAAGACGTCCGGCCGGCAGATCGGCACGTTCCGGGTCACCAACGTCGCGACCATGCGGGACGCGGAGGTCGCGCAGGCGGCCGACCGGATGCGTCTCCTCGACATCAGCTGAGCCGGGCGCGCCATGCCGGTCGACGACTACTACGCACTCCTCGAGGTCGACACCGCGGCGACGCCGGAGGAGATCCGGGCGGCGATCACCGCCCAGCGGCGGATCTGGGTACGCCGGCAGTCCAGTCCCGACCCCGAACGCCGGGCACACGCCGAGCAGCGGGTGCGCGACATCGACTCGGCCGAGAAGATCCTGCTCGACCCGTTGACCCGCCAGGCCTACGACACCGCGCGGGTGGACGAACGGCGAGCGGCGAGACGCCCGCAGGCCCGGACCCGCGACGCCAGCGGTTCCCGGGGCGGCGACACCGAAGCGGACCTGGACCTGGCCGCGCACCTGCGCCGAGGAGAGGACTACGCAGACCAGGGCAGGTGGCGGCTTGCACAGGCCGAGTTCGAGTACGTCCGCGAGCGCGCCCCAGACGACCTGCGTGCCCTTGCCGGCCTCGGCGCCGTGCACGTCGGCGCCGGGCGCGTCAAGGAGGGCTTGACGCTGTTGGAGAAGGCGGTCGCCGAGCATCCGGACGACGAGGACGTCAGGATGACGTTGGCGACGGCGTTGTACGACGCGGCCCTCGCGGGCATCGGCGAGGCCGGTCAGGGGTACCGGCAGCGACTCCGGCCTGCGCGCCCGATGATCCACTCTCGCCGCCAGTTCCGCCTCGTGAGGGCGCATCGCCGCCGGATCAGGAAGCTGGAGCTGGCGGAGTGGCAGGCCAAGATGTACGTCGAGGACCTGACAGACCTCCTGGCCCAGGCCCGGAAACCGGTGTGGACCCGCAGCGACCACCTGAGGTTCTACGTGGTCCCGTTCGCCGGCGCGACCTTGCTCGCGTTCGTTCCGAGCATGGAGCAGCTGCGCCTCATGGGCGTGTTCTGGATGGTGGTGATCCTCGGGGTCTATGTCCTGCGCCACCGCCAGCCTGGCTGGAGGTATCACCGGCCGGGAGGCCGGCGTGGTCGCGGCGGGTCGTCCGGCGGCCTGTTCGGGCGGTGACCTCCGCGCTCGCTACGATCGGCGGAGTCGGCGCGACGTCCGCGTCCACACCACTGTCGACCATGGCCAGCCGGGCCTTGGCCGGGTTTGAGGGAGCTTCCCGTGTCCGAGATCAGTGTCAGCGTCGTCCGTACCGGCGAGCGTGCCGAGCGCGGGGTGACGACGGGCACGACCGCCGGGGAGTTGTTCGAAGGTGACCGCTCGGTGATCGCCGCCCGCGTCAACGGCGAGTTGCGCGATCTGGCCCGGGTGCTGTCCGAGGGTGACGAGGTGGAGCCGGTCGCGATCGAGTCCGAGGACGGTCGGGCGATCCTGCGGCACTCGACCGCCCATGTGCTGGCGCAGGCGGTGCAGGAGCTGTTCCCCGAGGCGAAGCTGGGCATCGGACCGCCGATCGAGAACGGCTTCTACTACGACTTCGATGTCCCGGCGGCGTTCCACCCCGACGACCTCGAACGCATCGAGATCCGGATGCGGCAGATCGTCAAGGAGCGCCAGCGGTTCTCGCGTCGTGCGGTCTCCGATGACGAGGCGCGCACCGAGCTGGCCGCCGAACCGTACAAACTGGAACTGATCGGGCTCAAGGGCGCGGCCGGCGGAGCCGCGGAAGGCGCGGGAGTCGAGGTCGGCGGCGGCGAGCTGACGATCTATGACAACCTCCGCGGCGACGAGCTGGCGTGGAAGGACCTCTGCCGCGGGCCGCACCTGCCGACGACCCGGCACATCCCGGCGTTCAAGCTGATGCGGGTGGCGGCGGCGTACTGGCGCGGCGACGAGCGCAACCCCCAGCTGCAGCGGATCTACGGCACCGCCTGGGAGACCAAGGACGCCCTCAAGGCGCACCTGACGATGCTCGAGGAGGCTGAGCGCCGCGACCACCGCCGGCTGGGTGTCGAGCTCGACCTGTTCAGCTTCCCCGAGGAGATCGGGTCCGGGCTCGCCGTCTGGCACCCCAAGGGCGGCACGATCCGCCGGGTGATGGAGGAGTACTCCCGGAAGCGGCACGAGGAGTCCGGCTACGAGTTCGTCTACACCCCGCACATCGCCAAGGAAGGGCTGTTCCAGACGTCGGGCCACCTCGAGTGGTACGCCGACGGGATGTACGCCCCGATGGAGGACGACGGGCAGAACTACTACCTCAAGCCGATGAACTGCCCGATGCACGTGATGATCTACCGCTCCCGCGGCCGGTCGTATCGCGAGCTTCCCCTGCGGCTGTTCGAGTTCGGCACGGTCTACCGCTATGAGAAGTCCGGCGTCGTCCACGGCCTGACCCGGGCCCGCGGCTTCACGCAGGACGACGCCCACATCTTCTGTACGCCCGAACAACTGCAGGACGAGCTGGCCTCGCTGCTGGCGTTCACCGTCGGTCTGCTGCGCGACTACGGTCTCACCGACTTCACGGCCGACCTGTCGACCCGGCCGGAGAAGTACGTCGGCGAGATCGAGCAGTGGAACACCGCCGAGGCGGCGCTGGAGGAGGCGCTCAAGAGGGCCGACATCCCCTACACGGTCGCCGAGGGGGAGGGCGCGTTCTACGCGCCGAAGATCGACGTCCACGTCAAGGACGCGATCGGGCGCAAGTGGCAGCTGTCGACGCTGCAGGTCGACTTCCAGCTGCCTGGACGGTTCGACATCGAGTACCAGTCCGCCGACGGCAGCCGGCAACGGCCGTACATGATCCACCGGGCGCTGTTCGGCTCGGAGGAGCGGTTCTTCGGGATCCTGCTCGAGCACTACGCCGGTGCCTTCCCTCCGTGGCTCGCGCCGGTGCAGGTGGTGCTCATCCCGATCGCCGAGCGGCACGAGGACTACCTTGCGCAGGTGGCCGAAAAGCTTGCCAGGCAAGGGATCCGGGCCGAGGTCGACCGGTCCGACGACCGGATGCAGAAGAAGATCCGGACGGCCCAGACCCACAAGGTGCCGTACATGCTCCTCGCCGGTGACCGCGACATCGAGGAGGGTGCGGTGTCGTTCCGCTACCGCGGCGGCGAGCAGAAGAACGGCGTCCCGATCGACGAGGCTGTCGCCGAGATCGCCTCCGCCGTCGAACGCCGCATCCAGCTCTGAGGGAGGAGCGAGTGTCCTCTTCGGCCGAACTCCAGCTTCTTCGCCACGACCATGCGCGGGCTCTGCTGGTCTTCGAACGGGAAAACCGGGACTACTTTGCCGCCTCGATTCCGGACCGCGGCGACGACTACTTCGCCCAGTTCGACGCACGACACCGCGAGCGGCTGAGTGAGCAGGCAGCCGGGCTGCTCTACTTCCACGTCCTCGTGGACAACGGCGAGGTGCTGGGTCGGGTCAACCTGGTCGACGTGGCGGAAGGCTCGGCCGAACTCGGGTACCGGATCGCCGAGAAGGCCGCCGGGCGGGGCCTGGCTACCCGCGCCGTCCATCAGGTGTGTGCCATGGCTGCCTCGGAGTACGGCCTGACCACGCTCAGGGCGAGGACCACGCTGGACAACGCCGCCTCGCGAGCCGTGCTGGCCCGCACCGGGTTCGTGTCCGTGGGCGAGACCATCCTGTCCGGCCGGCCGGGGCTTCGCTACACCCGGAACCTCGACCAAGGAGCGGTGTCGTTCCGCCCTCGTGGTGGCGAGCAGAAGAACGGCATGCCGTGACCACCATTGCCGTCGTGGGACACACGAACCTCGAGACGGCTGTGCACGTCGATCATCTCAAGGCGAGCGTGTCCGACAGCTTCCACGCTCATGCGTTGGCGACCACGGTGTCGGGTGTTGGTGTCAATGTCGCCGTGGCACTGCGCGGTCTCGGAAACGAGGTGCGCTTCGCGACGGTGATCGGTAGGGACACTCTCGGGTCGGCGTGTCTGGAGGAGTTCGCGACCCACGGGCTCGACCCGTCCTTCGTCGTCCGCGGAGTCCCCGCGACCGCGCAGTCGCTCAGCCGGTTCTACCGCGACGGCCTGCGCCGCAACCTCGTGGACCTCAAGGACGTCCAGGAGGCGACCTATCCGGACGATCTCCTTCCCGCGCTGTTCGACGGCGTCGACATCGCGGTGCTCACCAACATCGGCTACGCCCGACCGATGTTGGCGATGGCCCGCGAGCGCGGCATCCCGATCGCCACGGATGTCCATGCCGTCAAGGGGCTCTGGGATCCGTACAACCAGGACTGGTTGGCCGCCGCGGACGTCCTGTTCGCCTCCCAGGAACGCATCGACCTCACGCCGCGCGATTTCGTCAACGCTGCCTTGACACAACACCAGGCGTCCGTGGTCGTGCTCGGCATGGGCGGCAGCGGGTCCCTGCTGGGCGTAGCGGGCCAGGACATCGTCCACGTACCGCCCGCGCACACGAGACCCGTGGTCAACACGGTCGGCGCCGGCGACTCGTTGTTCAGCGCGTACGTCGACGGCTGGGGACGCGGCATGGAACCGCTGGCAGCCCTGCGCCGGGCGACACTCTTCGCGTCCTGGAAGATCGGTGCGTCCGGTGGCGCGGCCGGATTCCTCGACCGCGCGGGGCTGGACGCGCTGGTGGCTCAGCAGGAAGGGTCTTCCGCCGCCGATCGTCGGACCGGACGACCGGGGCCCTGAGCCTTTCGCCGCGCCGTGTATGTCGTTCTCTGGATCGACGCCAGCACGCTGCGGTAGGCAGGATGGGACGGCCAGTGGCGTCGACGAGGGAGCCTGTCGATGTCTGCGCAATGCGGTAGCCCCAGTCGAAGGAGCGGCATGGACGACTACGACCTTCTCGTCATCGGGTCCGGTCCGGGTGGGCAGAAGGCCGCCATCGCCGGCGCCAAACTCGGTAAGCGCACGGCGGTCATCGAGAAGCGGCACATGGTGGGCGGGGTCTGCATCAACACCGGCACGATTCCGTCGAAGACGCTCCGCGAGGCGATCCTCTACCTCACCGGCCTCAACCAGCGGGAGATGTACGGCGCGTCGTACCGGCTCAAGAACGACATCACGGTCGGCGACCTGTCCGCGCGCACCCAGCACGTGATCGGCCGGGAGATCGACGTGATCCGGGCCCAGCTGGCCCGCAACCGCGTCGAGATGCTGCTGGGAGAGGCCCGGTTCGTCGACCGGCACACGGTCGCCGTCACGGCGGCCGACGGGAGCATGCGTACGGTCACCGCCGGACGCATCGTCCTGGCGGTCGGCACGAGGCCGGCCCGACCGGAGTCGGTGGCGTTCGACGGGCGCACGATCGTCGACTCCGACCAGATCCTGCAGATGGACCGCATCCCGTCGTCGATGGTGGTCGTCGGTGCCGGGGTGATCGGGATCGAGTACGCATCGATGTTCGCCGCACTCGGCACCAAGGTCACCGTCGTCGAACGCCGGGAACGCATGCTGGACTTCTGCGACCTGGAGATCGTGGAGGCGCTCAAGTACCAGCTGCGCGATCTCGCGGTGACGTTCCGGTTCCGCGAGACGGTCGACAGGGTGGAGCGGCACGACTCCACCACCCTCACGGTGCTGGAGAGCGGCAAGCGGATCCCTGCCGACATGGTGATGTACTCCGCGGGCAGGCAGGGCGTCACCGATCCCCTCGACCTCGCCTGCGCCGGCCTCGAAGCCGACGATCGCGGCCGGATCAAGGTGGACGAGCACTTCCGTACCCAGGTGTCACACGTCTACGCGGTCGGTGACGTCATCGGCTTCCCGGCGTTGGCGGCGACCTCGATGGAGCAGGGCCGGCGCGCCGCCTACCATGCGTTCGACGAACCCGTGATCGGCCGGCTCGGCGAGTTGCAGCCGATCGGCATCTACGCCATCCCCGAGATCAGCTACGTCGGCAGGACCGAGGACGAGCTCACCCAGGACAACGTGCCGTTCGAGGTCGGCATCTCCCGTTACCGCGAGCTCGCCCGCGGCGCGATCCTCGGTGATTCGTACGGCATGTTGAAGCTCCTCGTCCACGCCGAGGACCGCACACTCCTCGGCGTCCACGTCTTCGGCACCGGAGCGACCGAGCTCGTCCACATCGGCCAGACCGTGATGGGCTGCGGGGGCACGATCGACTATCTCGTCGACACGGTCTTCAACTACCCGACACTCGCGGAGTCCTACAAGGTCGCCGCGCTGGACGCGATGAACAAGATGCGCGCCGTCGAACGCTTCCTCGACTGAGGCCGCCGCAGTCAGGAGCCTGCCCTGGCCGCGCGACCTCCCACCTTCCGTAGGATCGGGTGGGTGGAGGAGCCGGAACGCCAGGAGGGCGTGGGTACGCCGGACGCGTTCGAACGGCTGTGGACCCCGCACCGGATGGCCTACATCCTGGGCGAGAACAAGCCGCGCGGATCAGGAGCCGGCGACGGGTGCCCGTTCTGCGAGATCCCGGAGCACGACGACGCGGAGGGCCTCGTCGTGCGTCGAGGTGCGGTGACCTACGCCGTCCTCAACCTGTATCCGTACAACCCGGGCCACCTGATGATCTGCCCCTACCGCCACGTCGCCGACTACACCGACCTCACGCGCGAGGAGACGCTCGAGTTGGGGGAGCTGACCGGGCAGGCGATGACGGCGCTGCGTACCGCCTCCCACGCGGGAGGTTTCAACATCGGGATCAACCAGGGCCCGGTTGCCGGCGCCGGCATCGCGGCCCACCTGCACCAGCACGTGGTGCCCCGCTGGGGCGGCGACACGAACTTCATGCCGGTCGTGGGCCGGACCAAGGTCCTCCCGCAGCTCCTCCGGGACACCCGCGAGCTGGTCGCCGGCGCCTGGCCGGCCCCCTGACCGGACGTCCGTTCAGAAGCGGCCGCTGCTCTAGAGCTGGGACAGGAACGTGAAGATCGTGTCGCCGTGCCCAGGCAGCCCTTCGTGCTTGTAGTCGGGGTAGATCCGCAGTTCCTTCGTACTCGTGATCTTGTTGTACGCGGCGAACTGGGTCGACGGCGGGCACACCGTGTCGCCGAGCCCCACACCCATCAGCACCTCGGCGCGCACCCGTGAGGACAGGTGTTGGACGTCGATGTAGCCGAGGTTGGTGAAGACCTCCTTCTCCCGCTCGTGCAGCGGGTCGAAGCGCCGGAACCATTCATAGATCTCGGCGTAGGCGTCCTTGGCCAGGTCGAGCTCCCACACCCGCTGGTAGTCACTGAGGAACGGATAGACCGGAGCCGCCTTGGCGATCCGCGGCTCCAGTGACGCGCAGGCGAGGGTGAGGCCGCCGCCCTGGCTTCCGCCCGTAGCGCCGACCCGCGCCTCGTCGACGTCCTCCATGTCCATGACCACGCGGGCGAGGAGAGCCGTGTCGAGGTAGACGTGGCGGTAGTAGAGCTTGCTCGGGTCGTCGTCGAGGCCCCGGACGATGTGGCCCCGCAGGGTCCAGCCGGTGACGCCGCCGAGGTCCTCGGAGAGCCCGCCCTGGCCCCGGCAGTCCAGTGCCGCGACGGTGAAGCCCAGACCGACCCAACTCAACAGGTCCGACCAGTCCGGAGAGCGGCCCGAGTATCCGTGGAAGTGCACGACCGCCGGGTGAAGTGGAGCGGCGTTCTTGGGCCGGAGGAGCTTGGCGTGGACGCGGGCGCCGCCGGTGCCGCGGAACCACAGGTGGAAGCACTCGGCGAACGGTGCCTGGAAGGCGGCGGGCTCGAGCTCCGCCTTGGGATCGATCGCGTCCAGCTCGGCGAGGGAGGCATCCCAGTACGCGTCGAAGTCGGCGGGACGAGGGTTGGTGCCCTGGTAGGTCGCGAGCTTCTCGCGCGGCATATCGAAGGTCAGTGGCATGCGGCGGATCCTCCCTGGTGGAGTCGTACGGTCGCAGCTGGCGGACGGACCGGCGTTCAGGAGCGTAGCCAGCGCCACGGGTCCGGGTCGCCGAGGCTTCCTCACCCGGCCACAACGCGGGGTGTACGCAGCTGCCTGCGAAGGCAGGCGTCGAAAGGAGGACCTGGAGCCCGAGAAGCCGTAGCCGGGTGCCGTTGTGGCTTCGACCCGACGACTGGGACGGGGCGGCCAGGAACGACCGCCCCGCCGCGGATCCAGGACTGTGTCCGACCGTCAAGAGAGCGGCGGCCGGGCCGACCGCCTCAGCCGTCGTCGCCGGCCTGAGCGTCCCTGAGTCGCTGGGCGACGTTTGCCGGCATGGGCTCGTAGTGGACGAACTTCCGGGTGAACGTCCCAGTGCCGTGGGACATCGAGCGCAGGTCGTTGGCGTACTTCGTGATCTCGACCTGAGGGACCTCGGCCTTGACCAGCGTGCGGCCCTGGCCCACCGGCTCGGTGCCGAGCACGCGCCCACGCCTGCTGGACAGGTCACCCATCACCGTGCCCACATAGTCGTCGGAGACCAGTACCGACAGCAGGTCGACGGGTTCGAGCAGGTTCACGGTGCCGTTCTTCGCCGCCTCGCGCAGCGCCAGCGAACCCGCCGTCTGGAACGCCATGTCGGAGGAGTCGACGCTGTGTGCCTTGCCGTCGTACAACGTCACGCGGATGTCGACGACCGGGTAGCCCGCCGCGACGCCGCGTTCCATCTGCGCGCGGAGCCCTTTCTCCACACTCGGGATGAACTGCCGCGGTACGGCACCGCCGACCACCTTGTCGACGAACTCGAATCCGGACCCCTCCGGCAGCGGCTCGACCTCGACGTCGCACACGGCGTACTGGCCGTGCCCGCCGCTCTGTTTGACGTGCCGCCCCTTGCCGGTCGCCTTCCTGCCGAACGTCTCCCGCAGGGGGACCCGCAGCGGTACCTGGTCGACCTGGACGGAGTAGCGGTTGGCCAGGCGGTCGAGCGCGACGTCGGCGTGGGCTTCGCCCATGCACCACAGGACCAGCTGGTGGGTCTCGGCGTTGTGCTCGATCCGCAGCGTCGGGTCCTCCGCAGCGAGCCGGGAGAGCCCGAGTGACAGCTTGTCCTCGTCGGCCTTGGCGTGCGCGGTGACGGCGATCGGGAGCAGCGGCTCGGGCATGGTCCAGGGCTTCATCAGCAGCGGCTGGTCCTTGGACGAGAGCGTGTCGCCGGTCTCGGCCCTGGTCAGCTTCCCGATGGCGCAGATGTCTCCTGCCACGCAGCGGTTCAGGGTCCGCTGGGTCTTCCCCAGCGGGGAGGAGAGGGTGCCGACCTTCTCGTCGGCGTCGTGGTCCTCGTGCCCGCGGGCGTCGTCGACGAACGCCGAGAGGTGGCCGGACACGTGCAGCGTGTCGTCGGGCCGGATCGTTCCGGAGAAGACCCGGACCAGGCTGATCCGGCCGACGTACGGATCGGAGAAGGTCTTGACCACCTCGGCGAGCAGCGGACCGTCGGGATTGCAGGTGAGCTTGTCGACTGCCTTGCCCTGCGGGGTGTAGACCTCGGGGAGCGGGTGTTCCATCGGCGACGGGAAGGCGCTCGTCATCACCTCGAGCAGTTCGGCGGTGCCGACACCGGTGGAGGAACACACGGGAACGACCGGGAAGAACGACGCGTGGGCCACGGCCTTCTCCAGGTCGTCGACCAACAGCTTGCCGTCGATCTCCTCCCCGCCGAGGTAGCGGTCCATGAGGCTCTCGTCCTCGGACTCCTCGATGATCCCCTCGATCAGGGTGCCGCGGGCCTCCTCGGCCTCGTCGGCGTAGGTCTCACTCGGCTGGCCTTCGGCCCTGCTTCCCGAGGAGTAGTCGAAGAGCTTCTCCGACAGCAGTCCGATCAGGCCGCTGATCTCACCCTGGCCGTCGACGGGGAGGTAGAGGGGCAGGACCTTCTCCCCGAACGCGGCCTGTGCCTGGCTCAGTACGCCGGCGTAGTCGGCTCGGGGATGGTCCAGCTTGGTGAACACGACGGCGCGAGGCATGCCGACCGCGGCACACTCGTGCCAGAGCGCCTGGGTGGCGCCGTCGATCCCCTCACTGGCGGCGATGACGAAGAGGGCGCAGTCCGCGGCGCGTAGACCGGCGCGGAGCTCTCCCACGAAATCGGCATAACCAGGCGTATCGAGCAGGTTGACCTTGATTCCCCCGTGCGTCAGAGGGGAGAGCGACAAGCCGATGGAGCGCTGCTGGCGGTGCTCGACTTCGTCGAAGTCGCTGACCGTCGCGCCGTCCTCCACGCGTCCCGCCCGGGCGATCGTGCCGGTCGTGGCGAGCAACGCCTCCACGAGCGTGGTCTTTCCGGATCCGGATGGGCCGACCAGGGCGATGTTGCGGACGACATCGGGCCGGTCGGCCGTGGGTGCCGTGACGGCCGCTCCACCGGGGGTCAGGTGCTTTTCAGCCATGGGCGTCGCCTCCTTGCGCGCGCAAGCGAAAGCCGGACGCGCCCGGACAGTCGGCCGCCGAGGGTGTTGACTTCTGACCTCGGCGGCGCTACGCCACCGAAGGCCACCTCACTGCAGGTGGTTCGAGCGGGCGGCGCCCTGACATCTGACTATCCACCATTCACCCAGGCCTGACCGCGGCACAAGTACTTCGCGCGTGTTGACGGAACTGGCCCGCCGGATGAACGTCTCGTGCCGGGATCCCGAACGACCAGATTCGCGACCGGGTTGGCTGCCCGGCCTGTTCACCCTGGGACCTGCGGCACGCCGGAGGGATGACCATCCGTCCGGTGCCGTCCTGGTGCTCCAGTAGCATCGCCGCGACGAGCCGAGCCCCGAAGAGCGGCGATCACCTCATGTTGCGACGGTTCCACCAGTTCTGGATACGACTGCTGACGCCCGTGGCGCGCCTTTTCCTCCGAGTAGGAATCGGGCCCGACATCGTCACCCTTGTCGGCACCCTCGGTGTGTGTGTGGGCGCCCTGGGCTTCTACCCGCGGGGTGAGCTCTTCTGGGGGACGATCGTCGTCACGGCGTTCGTGTTCTCCGACATGGTCGACGGCCTGATGGCGCGGATGTCCAACCGCTCGTCGAAGTGGGGCGCCTTCCTCGACTCCACTCTCGACCGGGTGGGCGACGCCGCGGTCTTCGGCGGGCTCGCCCTCTGGTACGCCGGCGGCGGAGAGAGCTACGTGTTCGCCTGCCTGGCGTTGTACGACCTGGTGATGGGCAGCGTGACGTCCTACGCCAAGGCCCGGGCCGAGAGCCTGGGGCTCAAGGCCGACGTCGGCATCGCCGAGCGGGCGGACCGGCTGGTCGCGGTCCTGGTGGCGACCGGGCTGTCCGGTCTGGGCGTCCCGCTGGTGCTGCCCCTGGTGCTGGGCGTCCTCGCGGTGGCGAGCACGGTGACCGTGATCCAGCGGGTCGGCGCCGTACGCCGGCAGGTTCGGGCGGACGAGGCTGCCGCCGGCCCGCCCGCCGAGTCGGGTGGACCGCCAGCGGCCGAACCCTCCTCCGGACCGCCCCCTGGCCCGTCCACCGGGCCGTCCGGGCCGTCCGAGCCGTCTGAGCGGGAGAGCCGGTGAGGGTGGCCGGGCGGGCAGCGGATCACACCAGGGGACGCGGCGGATTGGTGCGCCTCACCGACCACGTGGTCAGCTCCGCCTACTCCGTCGGTTGGGCCGTGTTGCGCCGCCTGCCCGGGCCGGCGGCCTTCGGGCTGCTGCGGCTCCTGGCCGACCTGGCCTGGCTGCGGCGTACCCGTGGCGTACGCCAGCTCCAGCGCAACCTCGCCCGCGTCCGGCCCGACGCGGGTGAGGCGGAGTTGCGGGCGCTGACCCGCGCCGGCATGCGGTCGTACTTCCGGTACTGGTGTGAGGCGTTCCGGCTGCCCGACATGCGTCCCGACGACATCCGCCAGTCGGTCGTCACGCACGGAGGCGAGGCATTCTGGACCGCCGTCCACAGCGGCCGGGGTGTCGTGGCCGCCCTGCCGCACATGGGCAACTGGGACTTCGCCGGGGCCTGGGCGAGTACGCATGGAACGCGGATGACGACAGTCGCCGAACGGGTACGCCCCGAGCGGTTGTTCGACCGGTTCGTCGCCTACCGGGCGGCGCTCGGCATCGAGGTGCTCCCCGCGACGGGCGGTCCCGACCCCATGCAGGGGCTCACCGAACGCCTGCGGGACGGCGGCCTCGTGGTCCTGGTCGCTGACCGGGACCTGTCCACGCGAGGTGTCGAGGTGAGCTTTTTCGGGGAGCAGACCAGGATGCCCGCCGGACCTGCCGCCCTCGCCGTGCGTACCGGTGCCGTCCTCATCCCGGTGACCCTGTGGTACGACGGACCTCGGATGCACATCCACTTCCACGACGCACTGGAGAAGCCGGCCGGGTCCCGGCCGGCGATCCGTACGCTCACCCAGCAGATCGCCGACACGTTCGCGGCCGGCATCGCCGAGCATCCGGAGGACTGGCACATGCTGCAGCGGCTCTGGATCGCCGACCTCACCCGCGACCACCAAGCCGCGCTCGCGGGGGACCGGGTAGCGAGGTGAGGGTCGGGATCGTCTGCCCCTACTCCCTCGACGTCCCCGGCGGGGTCCAGAACCATGTGCGCGACCTCGCCGAGGTGCTCATCGAGATGGGGCACCAGGTGTCGGTGCTCGCTCCGGCCGACGACGACACGCCTGTCCCGGCCTACGTCGTACCGGCCGGGCGGGCCGTGCCCGTGCCCTACAACGGCTCGGTGGCCCGGCTGGCGTTCGGGCCGCTCTCGGCGGCACGGGTCAGGCGCTGGATCCGCGACGGCGAGTTCGACGTTCTCCACATCCACGAGCCGGCCACGCCGTCACTGTCGCTGCTCGCCCTGTGGGCGGCGACCGGCCCGATCGTCGGGACGTTCCACACGGCGATGCCCCGGTCGCGGGTCATGAGTGCCGCCTCGTCGATCCTGCGTCCGGCCCTGGAGAAGATCAGCGCGCGGATCGCGGTGAGCGAGCCGGCAAGGGCCACCCTCGTCCAGCACCTCGGTGGAGAGCCGGTGGTGATCCCGAACGGGTTGTTCGTCGAGCGGTTCGCCGCTGCCCGGCCGCGCGCGTCCTGGCGGGCAGGCGGCGACGGCACGTTGTCGTTCCTGGGCCGGCTGGACGAACCCCGTAAGGGACTTGCCGTCCTGCTCCGGGCGTTCCCGGCAATCTGGCGCGAACGACCGGGCGTGCGGTTGCTCGTCGCCGGCCGCGGTGATGTCGATGAAGCTCGGGGGACGCTCCCGCCCGAGTGCCGCGACGCGGTGACGTTCCTCGGCATGGTCGACGACCCTGAGAAGGCGGAGATGTTCGCCAGCTCCGACGTCTACGTAGCGCCGCAGACCGGCGGCGAGTCGTTCGGCATCGTCCTGGTGGAGGCCATGGCCGCGGGCGCACCCGTGCTCGCCAGCGATCTCGACGCGTTCCGCATGGTGGTCGAGGGCGGGGATCTGGGCCGGCTCTTCGACGTGGGTGACGCCCCTGCCCTCGCGAGGGAGGCCCTCACGCTGCTGGGCGACGCGGCCGAGCGGGACCGGCTGCGGGCCGCCGCCCGGCTCGCGGTCCGCCGCTATGACTGGAGCAGTGTCGCGAAGGAGATCCTCGCCGTGTACGAAATGGTCGCGGAGGGTCCTGCCGGCGTGAGCGAGGCGCGATGAACTGGCCGTACGTCGCCGTCATCGTCGTCGCGGTCATCGGGGTCTACCTCTCCTGGACCGCTGGCCGCGTCGACCGGCTGCACACCCGGCTCGACGCCGCCCGGGCGGCCCTGGAGGCGCAGCTGTTCCGCCGTTCGGCAGTCGCGCTTGAGGTCGCCACCTCGGGGATGCTCGATCCGGCGACCTCGCTGCTGGTGGCCGACGCCGCGCACCGCGCCCGCGCGAGCGGGGAGGAGGACCGTGAGGCGCGGGAGTCGGACCTTTCCAAAGCGCTCGTCGCGGCGTTCCCGGAGTCCGAGGGCACCCGCGAGCTCGCCGGACAGCCCGGCGCGGGGGAGTTGCTGGCGGAGCTGGGCGCGGCGTGCCGGCGGGTGGATATGGCCCGCCGATTCCACAACGACACCGTGGCGACCACTCGGGCGCTCCGCCGCCGCTGGCGGGTCCGATGGTTCCGGCTCGCCGGGCGGGCGGCCATGCCCGAAACCGTCGAGTTGGACACGACCGCCCCCGCCGGCCTCCCGGTCTGAGGAAGCCACTCGGCTCGAACTGGCTATGGAACATGGTGCCAGTCGGGGCTCTACGATGGGGGTGCCGTTCGTACCGCTTTCCAGCTTCGAGGTAGACCGTGACCGAATCCCAGTTCCCCCCGCCCACCCCGACGACCAGTGCCGCCACAGGTCCCGGCGCACCCGCCGGCAACGGCCACGGTCCGGTCACCGGGACGGCCCGGGTCAAGCGTGGCATGGCGGAGATGCTCAAAGGCGGCGTGATCATGGACGTCGTCACCCCCGAGCAGGCCAAGATCGCCGAGGACGCCGGTGCCGTGGCGGTGATGGCGTTGGAGCGCGTACCCGCCGACATCCGCGCACAGGGCGGCGTCGCGCGGATGAGTGACCCGGACATGATCGACGGGATCGTGAGTGCCGTCTCCATCCCGGTCATGGCCAAGGCACGGATCGGGCATTTCGTCGAGGCCCAGCTGCTGCAGGCGATCGGCGTCGACTACATCGACGAGTCCGAGGTGCTCACTCCGGCCGACGAGACGCACCACATCGACAAGTGGGCGTTCACCGTGCCGTTCGTGTGCGGCGCGACGAACCTGGGGGAGGCGTTGCGGCGGCTGTCCGAAGGCGCGGCGATGATCCGCTCCAAGGGGGAGGCCGGCACCGGCAACGTGGTCGAGGCCACCCGGCACATGCGCCAGATCCGCAGCGAGATCCGCCGGCTCACGACCCTCGGCGAGGAGGAGCTCTTCGCCGCGGCGAAGGATCTGCGGGCACCGTACGAACTGGTCAAGGAGGTAGCTGGCCTCGGCAAGCTGCCGGTCGTCCTCTTCACCGCGGGCGGGATCGCCACGCCGGCCGACGCGGCGATGATGCGCCAGCTCGGCGCCGAGGGTGTCTTCGTCGGCTCCGGAATCTTCAAGTCCGGTGACCCGGCCAAGCGGGCCGCGGCCATCGTGCAGGCGACGACCTTCTACGACGACCCCGACGTGATCGCCAAGGTGTCCCGGGGCCTCGGCGAGGCGATGGTGGGCATCAACGTCGCCGAGCTACCGGAGAGCGCCCGGCTCGCCACCCGGGGTTGGTGACCGCCGGCCCGTAGGGTTGACGAGTGGTCAGCACACCGGTCATCGGCGTCTTCGCCCTCCAGGGCGATGTCCGCGAGCACCATCGGATCCTCTCGGCGCACGGCGCGGAGACCGTTGACGTACGCCGTCCCCAGGAGCTCCTGGCCGTGGACGGGCTCGTCATCCCGGGCGGCGAGTCGACCACGATGATCAAGCTGGCGGCGACGTTCGAGCTGCTGGAGCCGCTGCGCAAACGGATCGCTGCGGGCATGCCGGTCTTCGGCACCTGCGCGGGCATGATCATGCTCGCCGACCGGATCCGCGACGGCGCGCCCGGCCAGGAGACCGTCGGCGGGATCGACATGACCGTCCGAAGGAACGCCTTCGGCCGGCAGGTCGACTCGTTCGAGGCGGACGTGGAGTTCGCAGATCTGGACGGTGCGTTCCATGCGGTGTTCATCCGCGCGCCCTGGGTCGAGAGCGTCGGCCCGGGCTGTCAGGTACTCGCCCGGGTCGCCTCCGGCCCCGCCCTGGGTAGGATCGTCGCGGTCCGCCAGGGTCACCTGCTCGCGACGGCCTTCCATCCGGAGCTGACCGGCGACGACCGCGTCCACCGATACTTTGTCGAGCTGACCACCGCGTCTTCGGCGTGAAGGAGGCCTACCCGCCATGTCCGGTCATTCCAAGTGGGCAACCACGAAGCACAAGAAGGCCGTGATCGACGCCAAGCGGGGCAAGCTCTTCGCGAAGCTGATCAAGAACGTCGAGGTCGCAGCGAGGGTCGGCGGCGGCGATCCGGCCGGCAACCCGACCCTCTTCGACGCCATCCAGAAGGCCAAGAAGTCCTCGGTCCCCAACGACAACATCGACCGTGCGGTCAAGCGTGGCTCGGGTCTGGAGGGCGGCGGTGCCGACTATCAGACGATCATGTACGAAGGGTACGGACCCGCCGGCGTGGCCATCCTGATCGAGTGCCTCACCGACAACCGCAACCGGGCGGCGGGCGAGGTCCGCACCGCCACCACGCGCAACGGCGGCTCGATGGCCGACGCGGGCAGTGTGTCGTACATGTTCAGCCGGCGCGGCGTCATCGTCCTCCCTCGTGAACAGGACGGCAAGGCGCTCACCGAGGACGACGTACTCCTCGCCGTGCTCGACGCCGGTGCCGAGGAGGTCAACGACCTCGGCGAGGCGTTCGAGGTGATCTCCGAGCCGTCGGACCTGGTGGCGGTCCGCACGGCCCTGCAGGACGCCGGCATCGACTACGAATCGGCCGAAGCGAGCTTTGTCCCGAGTGTGACCGTTCCGCTCGACGAGGACACCGCGCCCAAGGTGTTCCGGCTCGTCGAGGCGCTCGAGGACTGCGACGACGTGCAGAACGTCTACGCCAACTTCGACGTGTCCGACGACATCATGGAGAAGGTCGGCTAGCGACGGGTTCGCGTGGTTCGCCGGACTCGGGCATTGGCGACTCGCCATCAGCGTGGCGTGGCGTGCGCCGGACATAGCCGTCGCGGGCCGGTTACCGTGTTTGCGTGCAGCGGGACCTGACCGACGACGCGTCCACTGTCGAGTTCACGCGGCTCGACGGCTACCTGCTGCGTGAACGGATCGGCGAGGGCGGGATGGGCGTCGTCCATCGCGCCACCGACACCGACGGGCGGGTCGTCGCGATCAAGCTGCTCCGCCCGCACGTTGCCGGCGACAGCGAGTCGCGGGCGCGGTTCGCCCGCGAGGCGCAGGTGCTCGCACGCGTCCGGGGCCGCCACGTCGCCCAGGTCCTCGACGCCGACGTCGCGGCTGCCACGCCGTACCTCGTCACCGACTTCGTCGCCGGACCACCCCTGCACGAGGTGGTGGAGCGGGACGGACCGCTCGACGGAGCCGACCTCGCCGACCTCGCCGGTGACCTCGCCGACGCGCTCTGCTCGATCCACGGCGCCGATGTCGTCCACCGGGACCTCAAGCCCGGCAACGTCCTCCTCGATGACGGAATCGCTGTCGTCATCGACTTCGGCATCGCGCAGATCGCCGACGACACCCGCATGACCGTGCCTGGTCTGGTCTACGGAACCCCCGGCTATGTCGCGCCGGAGATCCTGCACGGTTCCGAGATCACGGCGGCCGCGGACATCCACTCCTGGGCCGCGACCGTTGCCTACGCCGCGACTGGACGCTCACCGTTCGGCAAGGGGCCACTGGAGGCTGTCGCCTATCGAGTCCTGCACGAAGGTCCGGACCTCGACGGCTGCCCAGACTGGCTGTTTCCGGTTCTCGAACTCTGTTTCGCCAAGGACCCTGCCGAGCGTCCCAGCGCACCGACACTCCTGCGCTGGCTCGAGACCGGCGAGCCGCCGCCGGACCGGACCGTCGCACTGTCGCAGGCACCGGCTTCAGGCATCCCCGACACGCACCTGGGCAACGGATCGACCACACCCATGGCCGGCGCCGCGTCCGAAGCCCCTCCGCTCGACACCTACACCGACGACAGGTACGCGCCCGCGGGCGATGACCACGCCGACGGATACGACGGGTACGACGACAGGTACGACCCCGGCGCCGACCCGGGAGAGCCGTACGCCGACGACGGCGAGGCCGCCGACACCGAGGAACGCACGCCCGAACCCTCCTGGCCGGTCTATCACGGGCCGGTCAGACCCCACCGGGTCGTGACCACGCTCGCGTTCGCCGTCCTCGCGGCCCTGGCCGCCGTCGTGCCGCTCATCGCGGCCGGAGCGTTGACCGGCTGGCTGGTGGTCAGCCGTACGGTCGACCGGTCGGCCCGCTTCCTCCGGCGGCGGCGATCGACCAGGGGGCGTCGCGGACTCGACCCCGTGGCGGTCGGCGCGGCACTGCCGTGGCACTTCGTGCGTTCGGTTCTGGTCACTGCGCTGACCCTGCCGATCGCCGTCACCGGTGCGGGCATCCTCGTCGGCGTCGTTGTCCTGTTCTTCTACGCGGGTGCGATCACGCCCCGCTGGGACCTGGTGGCCGGTGGCATCGGGCTCGTCGTCGCGGCGCTGGCCTGGTGGGGTGTCGAGGGTGAGGGCGTCCAGCATGGGAGCCAGCGGATCCTCTCCGCCGTACTCCGTCGCCGCTGGGTCTCCGTCGTGGCCGGGGCGGTGCTCGCGGTCGTGGCTCTGGTCCTCGCCACGGTTGCCAGTACCGAACTCATCCAGTGGTGGCCGTTGGAACAGGGGCCGCTGCCCCGGCTCGACTGGCCTGGCTGAGTCCGCCGGCGCCACCCGCCGATCCTGAGCCCGCCGGCGTCACCCGCGGATCCGGGGCCCGCCGGCGTCACCCGCGGATCCGGGGCCGGCCGGCGCGTCGCCACGTCCTCGTGGGCGCGGGCCCGATAGCCTCCCGAACAGACGTTCGGCGGCAGGTGAGGCGGAGGGTCCAGGACCAGTGCGCGTGCTCGGAATCGATCCCGGCCTCACCCGCTGCGGCCTCGGACTGGTGGAGAGCGAGCACCCACGCCGGCTGGGCCTGCTGGCGGTCGATGTCGTGCGGACCCATCCCGACCTCGACCTGGGCGGCCGGCTGCTCGAGGTCGAGCGCGTGGTCGCCAGCTGGCTCGACGAGCACACACCCGATGCCGTGGCGCTCGAACGGGTCTTCAGCCAGCACAACGTCCGCACGGTGATGGGCACTGCCCAGGTGAGTGGCGTCATCCTGACCGCGGCGGCGCGACGTGGCATCCCGGTTGCCCTCCACACGCCCAGCGAGGTGAAGGCGGCGGTCACCGGCAACGGCCGCGCCGGCAAGGAACAGGTGACCCACATGGTGACCCGGATCCTGTCCCTTCCCGCCAAGCCCCGCCCGGCCGACGCGGCCGATGCCCTGGCGCTCGCGATCTGCCACTTGTGGCGTGGCCCTGCCGCCGCCCGGATCGAGGCCGCCCGGCAGGCCGCGGCGGGGCGGAGCCAGAACCGCCGCGGCCCGGTCGGTCGTGGCCGCCCGCCGGTCGTCGCCGCGCGGGAGGCTGTCGGCGCCCGCTGGCACACTGCCGCTGCCGTGTCCACGAAGACCGTTCAGCCCACACAGTCCGCCGAAGGTGCCGGCGAGCCGCACCGGAAGGGTCCTCGATGATCGCATTCGTACGAGGCAAGGTCGCATCTGTCGGACTCGACTCCGCCGTCGTCGATGTCGGCGGCATCGGGATAGAGATCCGTGCGACACCGGGCACGCTGGCCGACCTGCGGGTGGACGCGACCGCGAGCGTCCCGACCAGTCTGGTCGTCCGGGAGGAGTCGCTCACGCTCTACGGCTTCGCCGACGACGACGAACGCATGGTCTTCGAGCTCCTGCAGACCGCCAGCGGTGTGGGACCAAGGCTCGCGCAGGCGATGCTCGCCGTGCACCGGCCCGACGACCTGCGTCGCGCGGTCGCCCGCGAGGATCTGGTGGCGCTGACCAAGGTTCCCGGGATCGGCAAGAAGGGTGCCCAGCGCATCGTGTTGGAGCTCAAGGACCGTCTCGGCGCACCCACTGCCGGTACGGGTGCCGCGGCGAACGGAACTCCCGTGCCGGCCGCCGCTGGCGGCACCGTCGCGTGGCGGGTCCAGGTCCGCGGTGCACTGCTCGGCCTTGGCTGGTCGACGCGGGAGGCAGAGACCGCACTCGACGCGGTGGAACCCCTGGCGCAGGAACAGGCCGAGACAGGCGCGGCGCCGGAGGTGGCGAGTCTGCTCCGCGCCGCCCTTCGTACGCTCTCCCGGGCATGACATGCCGTGGGAAAACCCTCTGCCGGGGAGCTGATCGATGACCTCGTACGCCGACAACGGCGATCACGTGGGCGGCGAGCGTCCAGGTGGGCGCTCCCTCGTCGAAGCGGAGGCCCGCGTCGACGAGACGACGGTCGAAGCCGCGCTCCGGCCGCGCACGCTCGAGGAGCTGATCGGGCAGTCCCGGGTCAAGGACCAGTTGGGACTGGTGTTGGAAGCCGCGCGGAGTCGCGGCCGGCCACCGGACCACGTGCTGCTCTCGGGCCCACCAGGGCTGGGGAAGACGACCTTGGCGATGATCATCGCGGCCGAGCTCAGCGCGCCGCTCCGGATCACCAGCGGGCCCGCGATCCAGCACGCTGGCGACCTCGCCGCCATCCTGTCCTCCCTCGCCGAGGGCGAGGTGCTGTTCCTCGACGAGATCCACCGGATGAGCCGTCCCGCCGAGGAGATGCTCTACATGGCGATGGAGGACTTCCGGGTCGACGTGGTGGTCGGCAAGGGACCTGGCGCGACCGCGATCCCGCTGGAGATCCCGCCGTTCACGCTGGTGGGTGCCACCACCCGGTCGGGTCTGCTACCCGGTCCACTGCGCGACCGGTTCGGCTTCACCGGGCACCTGGACTACTACGAAGTGGCCGAGCTGGAGGAGATCGTCACCAGGTCCGCGCAGCTGCTCGACGTCCCCGTCGCCGGCGACGGCGCGCACGAGATCGCCAGCCGGTCCCGGGGCACGCCCCGGATCGCCAACCGGCTGCTCCGCCGGGTCCGTGACTACGCCCAGGTCCGTGCGGACGGTGTCGTCCGCCACGACGTCGCCCGGACCGCCCTCACGCTGTACGAAGTGGACGAGGACGGGCTTGACCGGCTCGACCGGGCTGTCCTCGACGCCCTGTGCCGACGGTTCGGCGGCGGGCCGGTGGGCCTGTCGACCCTTGCGGTCGCGGTCGGTGAGGAGCGTGAGACGGTCGAGGAGGTCGCCGAGCCGTTCCTCGTCCGCAACGGCTATCTTGCCCGCACCCAACGCGGCCGGGTGGCAACTCCCGCGGCGTGGCGCCAGATCGGCCTCGCGGTGCCGGCCGACTCGGCGTTCGGGCAGACGCCGAGCCTGTTCGATGACGACCCGGGCGACGACTCGACATAGAGCCGCGTTCGGTCGTCTAGACTCCGCCGATGGCCGTGGGGCCACGGCCGTGGTCACACCCACGAGAGGTGCCCTGCGTGAGGGCGCCAGGGAAGGATCGACCTCATGCTCCTCAGTTCCGCCGCCGGCGGCGCCAACGTCTGGGCACTGCTGCTTCCGGTGTTGTTGCTGGTGTTGTTCTGGGTCGTCGCGATCAGGCCACAACGCAAGCGGCAGCGCGAGACCGCCGAGATGCAGCAGAAGGTCCAGCCCGGACAGCAGGTGATGACCGGCGCTGGGCTGCTCGCGACCGTCCACTCGGTCGAAGCCGACGCCGTGGTCCTCGAGATCGCACCCGGTGTCTACGCCCGTCACGTCCGGCAGGCGATCGTCCGGATCATGGATTCGCCCACCGACGGCGACTCCACCGCCGATGCGGAGTCGACGTCGGAGGACTCCGCCAAGGGGAGTGGAAGCTCGCCGACGCCAGAGGGGCCGATCAAGGAGTCCTGAGGTCTCGGGGGACGGGGAGCCGAGGTGGCAACCAGGAGGCCGCACCCGTGGCGAGCGGTCGGTGTCGTGACACTCGCCCTGGTCGTGGGTGTCGCGACGATGGCGCTGCTCGGGGTGTGGACGCCCCGGCTCGGACTTGACCTGCGTGGCGGCACCTCGATCACGTTGACGGCGCAGCCGACCGCCGGCCAGGGCTCGGTGACGCCGGAGAAGCTGAACGAGGCCGTCGACATCATTCGCAACCGCGTCGGTGCCATTGCCGAGGCGGAGGTCACCACCCAGGGCAGTGACCACATCATCGTCGAGGTCCCGGGCGTAGGGCAGGACGAGATCGTCGCCTTGGTCGGATCGACAGCCGAGCTGCGCTTCCGCCAGGTCCTCGCCGTCCAGGCGGCGGGCGTGGAGGCACCGGAACCGACGGCGTCACCCAGCCCGTCCGCCTCGGCCAGCCCGTCCGCCTCACCCACGGCAGGTGCCACGCCGACCCCCAGCCCTTCGGGGGCCAACCGCAGCCGGGCAGCGCCGGGAATCGCCCCGATTCTGAAGCCGACACCCAGTCCGACGGTGACGCCGACCGATCCGGCTGAGCCGGATGAGCCGGATGAGCCCACGACACCATCGGCGCCACCGGGCACGAACGAGACCCAGGTGTCCACGACCGGTCCCACTTCCGAGCAGCAGTCCGCCCTCCTGGCGTTCCACTGCGAGGACTACAAACCGGCCAAGGACAACCCCGGGACTCCGCTGCTCGCCTGCGACCGGGAGGATCGGGCGAAGTTCGTCCTCGGACCGGCCCTGGTGCTTGGCACGGAGATCGCTGACGCGACGGCCCAGCTCCCGCAGTCCCAGCCCGCCTGGGAGGTCGGGCTGAAGCTCAAGGGCGACGGTCCGAAGAAGTTCGCCCAGGCCAGCAGCCAGATGGTCAACCTCACCGAGCCGCTGAACCAGTTCGCGATCGTCCTCGACGGGAAAGTCGTGTCATACCCCCGGATCGTCCAGCCGATCACCGATGGCCAGGCCAGCATCACCGGTAGCTTCAGCCAGCAGGAGGCCACCGATCTCGCCAACGTCCTCAAGTACGGTGCCCTGCCACTGTCGTTCGAGACCAGCCAGGTCTCCGCGGTGTCGCCGACGCTTGGGAGCGACCAGCTCGTCGGTGGTCTGATCGCCGGGTCGATCGGGCTCGGCCTGGTGGTGTTGTACTCGTTCTTCTACTACCGCGGTCTCGGACTGGTTGTCGTCCTGTCCCTTGCCGTCGCGGGCGGGATGACCTACATCGCCGTCGTCCTGCTCGGGTCCGGCCAGGGCTTCACTCTCACCCTGGCCGGCATCGCTGGCCTGATCGTGGCGATCGGCATCACGGCGGACTCGTTCGTGGTGTTCTTCGAACGCCTCCGCGACGAGGTTCGCGACGGTAGGAGCCTGCGCACCGCGGTCGAGGCCGGATGGCTGCGCGCCCGCCGGACGATCGTGGCGGCGGACTCGGTGTCCCTGCTGGCGGCGATCGTCCTGTACACGCTGTCGATCGGCAACGTCCGGGGCTTCGCCTATGCCCTGGGCCTCACCACGTTGGTCGACCTGGTGGTGGTCTTCGCCTTCACCAAGCCGTTGCTCACACTCCTGGCCCGGACCCGGTTCTTCGGAGAAGGTCATCGGTGGTCCGGCCTCGATCCGGCGCACCTCGGAGTCTCGGCGGGAAGGTACCGCGCCGGTGCCTCCAGACGCGTCGTGCCGAAGGAGGCGTGACATGTCGCGCCTAGGAACGCTCGGCCACCGCCTCTACACCGGTGACGTCTCGATCGGCTTCATCGGGCGCCGGCGGTGGTGGTACCTCATATCGGTCGTACTCACCCTGCTCGCCATCGGCGCGGTCCTGCTCCGCGGGCTGAACTTCTCGATCGAGTTCCGGGGTGGCGTCGACTTCCAGGCGCCGGTCTCTTCCGGATCGGCAGCGGTCGCCATCGCTCCCGTGCGTGAGGCCGTCGCGGATGTGGGCGTCACCGGCGCCTCGGAACCGATCGTCACGGCTGTCGGCGACAGGCAGATCCGCGTCGAGACCCCGCCGCTGACCAACGCCGACATCTCGACGGTACGCAAGGCGATCGGCGAGTCCCTCGACATTCCGGCCGCCGACGTGGCGTACTCCAGCATCGGTCCCACATGGGGCGGGCAGATCACCGACAAGGCGCTCATCAGCCTTGCGGTCTTCCTCTGCCTCGTGATGGTGGTGATCTGGGGCTACTTCCGCGAGTGGCGGATGTCGATCTCGGGGCTCGTCGCGCTGCTGCACGACGTGGTGGTCACAGTCGGCATCTACGCGCTGGTCGGTTTCGACATGACACCAGCGACCGTGATCGGCCTCCTGACGATCCTCGGCTACTCCCTCTACGACACCGTGGTCGTGTTCGACAAGGTACGTGAGAACACCCGCGGCCTCGTCGCGTCAGCCCGGTCGACCTACAGCGAGGCGGCGAACCTCGCCGTCAACCAGACGTTGGTGCGTTCGATCAACACGTCGGTCATCGCGCTGCTCCCGGTCGCCGGCATCCTGTTCGTCGGCGCCGGACTGCTGGGGGCGGGCACGCTGAAGGACCTTGCCCTGGCCCTCTTCATCGGCATCGCGGCCGGTACGTACTCCTCGATCTTCATCGCGACGCCTTTGCTGTGTGACCTGAAGGAGCGGGAACCCGCGATGCGCGCACTCGCGAGGCGTGCTGAGCAGCGTCGCCGGCCGGGTGGGAAGCAGCTGGGCGCGCCGGTCGTGGTCACCACGGCAGGAGACCGTGACCCGACGGGGTCTTCGCCGCTCGTGGCCGCCCAACTGACCCAGCCGACGCAGGCGAGAGGTTCGGTGGCGGTCGCGGCCGGTCGAGCCCAGCCACAACGACGCAGCCGGTCGGCCCGACGATCGAAGGGACGAGGCCGATGAATGACCTCCACACCATTGGAGATCTCGTCCGCCACCACATTCGCGACATCCCCGACTATCCCCAGCCAGGCATCCTCTTCAAGGACATCACGCCACTCCTCGCCGACGCCACCGCCTTCGCCCAGGTCATCGAGGCGCTCTGCGCACCGTGGCGGAACCACCAGCCCAGGGTCGACAAGGTGGTGGGCATCGAGGCACGCGGTTTCATCCTGGCCGCGCCGGTCGCGCTGGCCCTGGACGTCGGCTTCGTCCCCGTCCGCAAACTGGGCAAACTCCCCGCTGCCACCCATACGCAGGCGTACGACCTCGAATACGGTGAAGAGACGCTCGAGGTGCACCAGGACGCATTCACGCAGGGCGAGCGGGTTCTCGTCATCGACGACGTGCTCGCGACCGGTGGCACGGTGGAGGCGGCCGGCCAGCTGATCCGCGCTGCTGGTGGCGTCGTGGTGGGCGCCTCCGTCCTCCTCGAAATCACCGCCCTCGATGCCCGCGCGCGACTCGGCGAACTCAGTGTCCATTCGCTGTTGGCGGTGTAGGAGGACCCCGTAGTTGCAGGTGCTCCCCGCGACGTGCCTGGCCCCTGGCCGCGACCAGCCGCATCCCGGGTGCGGTCTGTCCGATCTGCCCGCACCGGAGGTGCCACCACTCAGGCCGACCGTGTGGCCGGCGGCACTTGCGAGACACGCCGGAGCGGTCATCTTGTGGACGGTGACGCTCGGATCCTGAGCCGGTGCCCGTAAACTGGTGTCTTGCCGCCCCGGAGGGAGCGCTGTGGCTGAGGAGACGATCCCGCCCGCGTCGGCGCGCGGTGACACTGACCGCCCGCCGCGACGCTCTGCAGGCGCGTCCAGCAACGGCGCCCCGGCTATCGCGACGGTCTCCCTCCCCGACTCCAGCGAGCCGGCCGGCACCACCGAGCGCGACCAGCAGCGTGGCGGCGGCGGTCGACGAGGGTCGGTCCAGGGCCTGGGCGGCCCGTTTTCCGGTTCGTCCCGTCGCATGCGAGAACGACTGGCCCGACTCGGGCGTTCCCCCCAGGGCAACCCGGTCCTGGAGCCGTTGTTTCGAATCGTTCGTACGACCCACCCCAAGGCCGACCTGGCGCTGATCGAGAAGGCGTTCCGCACCGCGGAGAAGTGGCACCGGGGGCAGTCCCGCAAGAGCGGTGACCCGTATATCACCCATCCGGTCGCCGTGGCGACAATCCTTGCCGAGCTCGGCATGACGCCACCCACCCTGTGTGCGGCGCTTCTGCACGACACGGTGGAGGACACGCCGTACAGCCTCGAGGACCTTCGAAAGGACTTCGGCGACGAGATCGCGATGCTCGTCGACGGTGTCACCAAGCTCGACAAGGTGAAGTACGGCGAATACGCGCAGGCCGAGACCATCCGGAAGATGGTCATCGCGATGGCAAAGGACATTCGCGTCCTCGTCATCAAGCTCGCCGACCGCCTGCACAACATGCGGACTCTCCGCTATCTCTCGCAGGCGAAGCAGGAACGGACCGCGCGGGAGACGCTGGAGATCTACGCATCCCTCGCGCACCGCCTCGGTATGAACACGCTCAAGTGGGAGATCGAGGACCTGTCGTTCGCCACCTTGCACCCGAAGCTCTACGACGAGATCGTCCGGTTGGTGGCCGAGCGGGCGCCGTCGCGCGACGAGTACCTCGCGAAAGTGATCGACCAGGTGCAGGGCGACCTTCGCGGCGCCAAGATCAAGGCCACCGTCACCGGGCGGCCGAAGCACTACTACTCGATCTACCAGAAGATGATCGTGCGCGGCCGCGAGTTCGGCGACATCTACGACCTCGTGGGCATCCGGGTCCTGACCGACTCGGTGCGCGACTGCTACGCGGCACTCGGCGTCATCCACGCCCGCTGGAACCCCGTGCCCGGGCGGTTCAAGGACTACATCGCGATGCCGAAGTTCAACATGTACCAGTCGTTGCACACCTCGGTGATGGGTCCTGACGGCAAGCCGGTCGAGATGCAGATCCGCACCTTCTCCATGCACCGTCGTGCTGAGTACGGTGTCGCGGCGCACTGGAAGTACAAGGAGGACACCAGCGCCGCCCGCGAGACCGACAAGCCCGCCGGCCCCAACGACATGGCGTGGCTGCGGCAGCTGCTCGACTGGCAGCGCGAGACCGAGGACCCGGGCGAGTTCCTCGAGTCGCTGCGCTTCGAGATGAAGTCGACCCAGGTCTACGTCTTCACCCCGCGCGGCGACGTGATTGCCCTACCCGCCGGCTCCACACCGGTCGACTTCGCCTACGCCATCCACACCGAGGTCGGACACCGGTGCATCGGCGCCCGGGTCAACGGACGTCTCGTGCCGCTCGAGAGCCAGCTCGAGAACGGCGACCTGGTGGAGGTCTTCACCTCCAAGGCGCAGGGCGCCGCTCCGAGCCACGACTGGCTGACGTTCGTCAAGAGTCCGCGGGCGCGCAACAAGATCCGGCACTGGTTCACCAAGGAACGTCGCGAGGAGGCGATCGACCAGGGCAAGGACCTCCTGGCCCGGATGGTCCGCAAGGAAGGCCTGCCTCTGCAGCGGATGCTGACGCACGAGGCCCTCGCCGCCGTCGCTCAGGATCTACTGCGCCACTCCGATGTCTCGTCGCTGTACGCGGCCGTCGGTGAGGGCAACGTCACCGCCCAGGCCGTCGTACGCCGGCTCGTCCAGATCATCGGGGGAGCGGAGGAGGAAGCCGAGGACGTCTCCGAAGGCGTCACGCTCGCGATCGAGACGGTCCGGCGCGAACGCATGCCACGCGGCGACTCCGGCGTCGTGGTGCGCGGCGTGACCGACGTCTGGATCAAGCTCGCCAAGTGCTGCACTCCGGTGCCGGGCGACGCGATCGTCGGTTTCGTCACCCGCGGCGCAGGCGTGTCGGTCCACCGCAAGGACTGCGTCAACATCGACCACCTCACGGCGCAGCCTGACCGGATGCTCGACGTCGACTGGGCGCCGACCGCGCAGAGCCTGTTCCTCGTGCAGATTCAGGTCGAGGCGCTCGACCGGGCGAGGTTGCTCAGTGACATCACCCGGGTGCTCTCCGACCAGCACGTCAACATCCTGTCGGCGTCGGTGACCACCACCCGGGACCGGGTAGCGAAGAGCCGCTTCACCTTCGAGATGGGCGACCCGAAGCACATGGGCCACGTCCTGCGCGCGGTCCGCGGCGTCGACGGCGTCTTCGACGCCTACCGCGTGACGAACTAGTCAGCTAGCTGAGCGGCATCTCGCGCCCGGCTGGCAAGGCGGACGACGAAGCCGATACTGGGTTCGTATCGGCGAGGAGGAGAACGCAGCCAGGCGGGATGCGAGACGCCGCTCAGGGGGAGAACTCGTCGAGGGTCTTCTCTACTTCGGCCAGCCAGGCGCGGCGGGCGTCGAGGGCTTCCTCGGCTTGATGCTGCCCCTGGGAGTCGCCCTTGGCGCGGTGCTCTTCCACGGTGCGTTCGAGGTCGGCGATGGAGGAACGGAGCTGGCTCAGGGTGTCGTTGGCCCGGGCCCGGGTCTCGGGGTTGGTCCGCCGCCACTCCTTGACCTCGGCGGCCTGGATCGCCTCCTCGACCTTGCGCAACCGACCTTCGACCGTCCGCACGGAGGCGCGAGGCACGCGCCCGATCCGGTCCCAGCGGGCCAGGATGTCGCGGTAGGCCTCACGCGCGTTGCGCTGGTCCCGGACCGGAAGGAGCGCCTCGGCCTCGGTGAGGAGGGCTTCCTTCTGCGTCAGGTTGGTTTCGAACTCGGCTTCCTGCTCGGCGAAGGTGGTGTTGCGTGCGGTGAAGAACCGGTCCTGCGCGGCCCGGAACCGCTTCCACAGCTGGTCCTCGACGTCGCGGGGTGCTGGTCCGGCGGCCTTCCAGCGCCGCATGAGCTCCCGGTAGCGGGCGCTGACGCGCCCCCAGTCGGTCGAGTCGGCTAGCGACTCGGCTTCGGCGGCGAGTTCCTCCTTGACCTGGCGGGAGTCCTCGCGGCGGGCGTTGAGTTCGGTGAAGTGCTGCTTGCGGTGCCGGGTGTAGGCGGTGCGGGCGCTGGAGAACCGGCGCCACAGCTCGTCGTCGGTGGGCTTGTCGAGCCGCGGCAGGGCCTTCCACTGGTCGAGCAGCTCACGGAACCGGCCGACGCCGTGCCGCCAGTCAGAGCCCGCCGCGAGCTTCTCGGCCTCCTCGGCGATATCCGACTTGACCCGCTTGGCCTCCTCGACGTGCCGCTTGCGCTCGGCCTTGCGTTGGGTACGGCGTTCGGCGATGACCGCCTCGAGCGCATCGAGGCGGGTTGCGAGCGCGCCGAGGTCGCCGACGACCGCGGCATCGGCCAGGTTGCGGCGTTCACGCCGGAGCGCGCTCTGGGCTTCGTCAGGTGCCAGGATGCCGCTTTCGACCCGAGATGCGAGGAGTCCGACCTCAAGGGCGAGAGCGTCGTACTTGCGCCGGAAGAACGTGAGCGCACCCTCAGGGTCGCCCACGTGCCAGGACCCGACGGCGCGCTCGCCGGATTCGGTGCGGACGTAGACGGTGCCGTCGTCTGCCACCCTGCCCCAGGGGTCCTCTGCCGTTCCGCTCACTACTCGCTCCTGGTCGGAGATCACGTCGTCGTGACCTTGACATCTAAAATGATGACCGATGTTGCCGGCCTGCCGACCCCCTGTGTCCCCGAGTTGGGGGCCAGACCACCTCGCGCAGCCTTGCTCACGAGGTCGAGCCCGGTACTCACCTTCCCGAACACCGTCACCGGTTGCTCGAACCTCGAGGTGTCACCATAGGTGATCCCGAACCGACTGCCATTGCGGTTTTCGCCGCCGGTCATGACGAGCCAGCCGGGTTCGATGCTCCGCTTGTCGTCGTTCTCGTTGCCGAAGATGTAGCCCGGCCCGCCGGCACCAGATCCCGTGACGTCGCCGCACTCGAGGAAGCGCGCCGGTGCGGGTGCCACGGCGAGGCCGGTGCAGGTGGTGTCGTCGAATGCGTTCTTGGTGGCGAGATGGCGGAAGGAGTTGACCGCGCAGGCGGCGGCCTCGCCGAACAGGTCCGCCTCGATCGTCCCGAGATTGGTGGTGATGGTGGCGACGGCGTCCTTCACCGGGGCCTTCTCGGCGGGGAGTCCGACGGCCTGCTGGCCGGTGCCCTCCTGAGCGACGTAGCTGCACTCGCCCGGCTTCGTCGGACGTGGCGCCTCGGTCGGTGAGGGGGAGGGCGACGCGGAGACCGGCGGAGGTGTGGTGGTCGGAGTGGGTGCGGCGCTGGCGGGGCGGTCCTCTTTGACCAGGAGGGTGAGGCCGTAGCCGCCGGCGCCGACGATGAGGACTCCGACCACGGCGCCGGCGATGATGGCGCGCCGCCGGGCACGGCTGCGCCGCTGGGCACGGCGGGACTGCTGACGTTCCCACTTCTGCCGGGCGAGCTGGCGCGCCCGCTGCTTCTTCGTAACCACCGGGGGACGTCTCCCGACTCTCGGTATCCGACTGGTCTGGTATCCAACTGGTATCCGACGGCTCGTGGTGTCCGGCTTGGTACGGATGTCCGACAGCGCTCCGCCCTGCGGCCGGGCAGCCAGTCTAGATGGCACCGTCTAGATGGCACCGTCGCCGGACCGCTCCTGCGTCGATCGGCTCGCCGGTGGTCCTCAGGTGGTTCGCGGCCGCGGGGGCGCCGCCGGTACCCTTCGAAGCCGAAGGGATCGTAGGTCACAAGGTCAATCCCGACGTCGTACGTCGCAATTGAGCCCCTCACACAAAGGACTGAGCAGTGTTGGTCGCCGGTTTTCCGACCGGACTGTTCGCCGCGAACTGCTACATCGTGGCAACGGCGAGCGGCGCGGAGTGCGTCGTCGTGGACCCCGGTCAGGACGCTGCGCCCGCGGTAGCGGAGGTCGTCCGCGAACACCGCCTGAAGCCCGTCGCCGTCCTCCTCACCCACGGCCACCTCGATCACATGTGGGCGATCATCCCGGTGTGCGGGACCTACGAGGCCGTCTGCTGGGTGCATCCCGCCGACCGGCCGATGCTCGCCGACCCGCTTGCCGGGCTGCCGCAGGAGTGGGCCGGCGCGCTGCTCGGAGCCGGCGAAACCTTCGCAGAGCCGGACGACGTCCGCGAGCTCTCCGACGGGATGGCCGTCGACGTCGCGGGACTCGCGTTCACCGTTGACCACACGCCCGGCCACACCCCGGGGTCGGTGACGTTCCGTACGCCCTACAGCGGGGGGCGGACACCCGAGCGACATCCGGGCGTACGCACGGACGCCGGCGACGAGCCGCCCGAGCTGATGTTCGCGGGCGACCTGCTCTTCGCCGGGTCCATCGGACGTACCGACCTGCCGGGTGGTGACCATCCGACGATGCTGGCCAGCCTTGCCGACAAGGTGCTGCCGCTCGACGACCGGATCGTGGTCCTACCCGGCCACGGAGACCAGACGACCATTGGCCGGGAACGCCGCACCAACCCTTATCTGCAAGGGCTCCAGCCCGAGGTGTCCCGGCCGCCATCCTCGTTGGGCGCGAACCCCATCAGGTACGGAGCGGGTGAAGACCACTCATGAGTTTCCAGGCGCCGAAGGGCACCTACGACATCGTTCCCCCCGCATCGGCGACATGGCTCGCAGTGCGCGAGACGTTGGCGCTGCCGCCACGGCTGTCCGGCTATGCCTACGTCGAGACGCCGATGTTCGAAGACACCGCACTGTTCGTCCGCGGCGTCGGCGAGTCGACCGACGTCGTGTCGAAGGAGATGTACACGTTCGACGACCGCGGCGGCCGGTCGCTGACGTTGCGCCCCGAGGGCACGGCGGGCGTGCTGCGGGCCGTCGTGGAGCGCGGCCTGCACCGCGGGCAGCTGCCGGTCAAGGTGTGGTACGCCGGGCCGAACTTCCGCTACGAGCAGCCGCAGTCCGGGCGGTACCGCCAACACACCCAGGTCGGCGTCGAGGCCGTCGGCAGCGATGATCCCGCGCTCGACGCCGAGGTGATCTGGCTGGCGGCGGAGGCACACCGCCGGCTGGGTCTGTCGAGGGCCCGGCTGCAGCTCAACAGTCTCGGCTGCCGCGAGTGCCGGCCGGTCTACCGCGAGCTGCTGCAGGAGTTCCTACGCGGCCTTGACCTCGACGACGACACCCGCCGGCGAGCTGAGATCAACCCCATGCGGGTGCTGGACGACAAGCGCTCCGCGGTCCAGGCGCAGCTCACGAACGCGCCGCTGATCATCGACCACCTGTGCGGTGCGTGCAAGGAGTTCCACGACGAGGTACGCGCGGCGCTGGCCGACCTCGGCGTGATTTGGGAGGACAACCCGCGCCTCGTCCGCGGGCTGGACTACTACGTGCGCACGACGTTCGAGTTCGTCCACGACGATCTCGGCGCCCAGTCCTCGATCGGCGGGGGTGGCCGCTACGACGGGCTGCTCGCCACCATCGGCGGACCCGACCTCGGCGGGGTCGGCTTCGGTCTCGGCGTCGACCGGACCGTTCTCGCGGTCCAGGCCGAAGGCCTCACCGTCGGCGACCAGGGCCGCTGCGACGTCTATGTCGTCGCCCTCGGCGCGGCTGCCCGCCGGCACACCGTCACCCTGCTCCGTGACCTCCGGCAGTCGGGCGTACGCAGCGACACGGCCTACGGCGGCCAGGGGCTCAAGGGCGCCATGAAGGCGGCCGGGCGCTCGGGAGCGTCTCACGCCGTCGTCCTCGGCGACCGGGATCTCGAGCAGGGCACGGCCCAGCTGAAAGACCTTGGCACCGGTGACCAGACGTCCGTACCGCTCGGCGAACTCGTCCCGATCCTTGTCCAGCACGTGGTGTCCGACCAGAACGTGACCACACCGACAGTGAAGGAGACCCAGGAGTGATCCGTACGCACGAGGCCGGAACACTCCGCGCCGACCACGCCGGCCAGACGGTGACGCTCGCGGGTTGGGTGGCCAGGCGGCGCGACCACGGTGGGGTGGCGTTCATCGACCTCCGTGACGTGTCGGGGGTCGCCCAGGTCGTCATCCGCGACGAGGAGGCCGCGCACGGCCTGCGGCAGGAGTACTGCCTGCGCGTCGTCGGTGAGGTCCGCATGCGCCCTGCCGGCAACGAGAACCCGCAGTTGCCGACGGGACAGGTCGAGGTCGTCGCGAGCGAGGTCGAGGTCCTGAGCGAGGCGGCGGCGTTGCCCTTCCCGGTGGAGGACCACCACCAGAGCGCGGTCAACGAAGAGACCCGCCTGCGCCATCGCTATCTCGACCTGCGCCGGCCGGAGATGGCCGAGGTGCTGCGGATGAGGTCCCGGGTCGCCCACCTGATCCGCGACGTGATGGACAGCAACCGCTTCGTCGACGTGGAGACGCCGTACCTCACGCGGTCCACGCCAGAAGGTGCACGAGACTTCCTGGTGCCCGTACGCCTGCAGCCGGGCCACTGGTACGCGCTTCCGCAGTCGCCCCAGTTGTTCAAGCAGCTGCTCATGGTGGCCGGTCTCGAGCGCTATTACCAGATCGTGCGCTGTTTCCGTGACGAGGACTTCCGCGCTGACCGACAGCCGGAGTTCACCCAGCTCGATGTGGAGATGTCGTTCGGCTCGGCCGACGACGTGATCGCTCTGACCGAGCAGGTGATCAGCCAGGTATGGAAGGACATTCGCGGCCACGAGGTTGAGTTGCCGATCAGGCGGATGACCTACGCAGAGGCGATGCGCCGGTTCGGAACAGACCGGCCCGACCTACGCTTCGGACTCGAGCTCGTCGACTTCACCGACTACTTCGCCAAGACGCCCTTCCGGGTGTTCCAATCCAAGGGCGAAGACTTCCACGTCGGCGCTGTCGTCATGCCCGGAGGTGCCGGACAGGCGCGCAAGGAGCTGGACGCCTGGCAGGAGTGGGCCCGTTCCCGTGGTGCCAAGGGTCTTGCGTACGTCCTGGTCGGCGACGACGGTGAGCTCGGCGGTCCGGTTGCGAAGAACCTCTCCGACGACGAGCGCTCGCACCTGGCGGCGCATGCCGGGGCCAAGCCCGGCGACTGCGTGTTCTTCGCCGCCGGCTCTCGCGCCGAGGCGCTCGGCCTGTTGGCCGCCGCCCGCCTGGAGGTGGGGGAGCGCTGCGACCTGATCGACCACTCCCGTTGGGAGTTCTGCTGGGTTGTCGACGCACCGATGTTCGAGCGGGTCGAGAAGACCGGTGACGACGCCGGATGGACTGCGATCCACCATCCGTTCACCGCACCGACCGCGGACTGGGTGGACCGGTTCGAAGAGGCACCGGGAGAAGCGTTGTCGCAGGCGTACGACATCGTCCTCAACGGCATGGAGATCGGCGGCGGGTCGATCCGTATCCACCGCGCGGATGTGCAGCAGCGCGTCTTCGACGTGATCGGGATGACTCAGGCAGAGGCCGAGAGCCAGTTCGGCTTCCTGCTCGAGGCCCTGCGCTACGGTCCACCACCGCACGGCGGGATCGCTCTCGGGCTGGACCGGCTCTGTGCTCTCTTGGCCGGAGTCGAGTCGATCAGGGACGTGATCGCGTTCCCGAAGACGGCTTCGGGCTCCGACCCGCTGACGGGTGCGCCAGCACCGATCACACCGGCCCAACGCCGGGAAGCTGGCATCGACGCGAAACCGGGCAGGACTGACTGAGCCACCCGTCATCCCTCACGGCTCATACATCTCGCGTCATCTCCCGTGTACGCAATGTAGTCGCAAGAGTTTACAAATCGTGATCTCGCACCGTCTGCCGTGACTCCAGCGCGTCGTTTATCGTCAAGCGTCGCAGTCAATGGGTTTGCCCTGTTGCGACCGGTGATGAGCGAAGACACGTCAGGAAGGCAAGCAGGCACTCAATGGCGGACCCGACACTGCTCGAGGCGGGTGCACAAGGATCGGCGGCGACCCCGGCCAGTCCGGCACTCCACGGCAAGTCGCCGACGCGGATCGCCTTGGAACGGCTGCGTAAGGACAAGATCGCCATCGTCTGCGCGATCGTGGTGCTGTTCTTCGCCCTGGTGGCGATCTTCGCCGACGCCATCACGGCAGTCACCCACACCGATCCGTTCACGCTGAACCAGGACCTGATCGACGAGTACGGGTTCCCGACGGTCAACCCGAGTGCGGAGCACCCGTTCGGGATCGAACCGCGACTGGGGCGTGATCTGTTCGCCCGCTGGGTTCACGGTGCGCGACCGTCGCTCCTCGTGGCCGTCAGTGCCTCGGTGATCGCCACGGCTGTCGGCACCGCTCTGGGCATGCTGGCAGGGTTCCTGGGAGGTCACGTCGACCGCGCGATCTCGTGGCTCATCAACCTCCTGCTCTCGATGCCGCTGCTGCTGGTCGTCATCGCCTTCGCCCCGGTGGTGCAGTCATGGTTCCCGGGCGACGGCGCCACGGTCTCGAAGGTGCGGCTGTGGACCCTGGTCGCCATCTTCGCCTTCTTCGGCTGGACCGGTCTGGGCCGGCTGGTCCGTGCCGAGGTCTTGTCGCTGCGGGAGCGTGAGTTCATCCAGGCCGCGCGGGCGATCGGGGTTCCCACCCGATGGATCCTGTTCCGCGAACTGTTGCCCAACCTCACCGGCCAGATCATCGTCTTCCTGTCCTTGGCGGTGCCCACGTTCATCGCCAACGAGGCCGGCCTGTCCTACCTGGGCATCGGACTCACCGAACCCACGCCGTCGTGGGGGCGGACAGTCAACGGCGCGATCAGCTACTACGAGACCTATCCGATCTTCTTCTGGCAACCCGCGTTGGCGATTCTCGTTCTCGTCCTGGCCCTCAACCTGCTGGGCGATGCGATCCGCGACGCGTTCGACCCCAAGACTCGTCGGTAGCACGGCCGACGCGACGAAAGAAAGGCAAGGGAGCGATTCCTATGCGATGGAGAAAGCTTGTGGCGGCGGCCGGCGTCCTTGCGCTGGGCGTTGCCGCATGTGGTGGCGGCGGTGAGACGCCGTCGGAGCGGGCCCAAGAGGAGAACAAGGAGTCCTCCGCCCCGGCCGGCAGTGGCTTCGAGGTCGTCCAGGACGCGGACGCGACGGGCCCCGCCCCTGAGATCGAGGGTGCGCAGAAGGGCGGCACACTCACGACGCTGACGGTGCAGGCTCCCGAGACGTTCGACCCCACGCGGGCGTACTACATCGACGCCCTGGCGGTGCTCAGGCTGACCACCCGGACCCTGACGGCGCTGAGCCTTGGTGACGACGGTAAGTACCACCTCGTCCCCGACATGGCGACCGACCTGGGCACACCGAACGAGGACTTCACCGAGTGGAAGTTCACGCTGAAGGACGGGATCAAGCTCGAAGACGGCACCGATGTCACATCGGCCGACATCGCCTACGCGGTGAAGCGGTCCTTCGCCACCGAGGAACTGCCGAGCGGTCCCACCTACCAGCAGACCTACTTCCTCGACGGCGACACCTACAAGGGGCCGTACAAGAGCAAGGCTGACGGCGGCGGCCCGGACTACGCGGGCGTCGAGACGCCCGACGACAAGACGGTCATCCTGAAGATGGCGAAGCCGTTCGCCGACCTGCCGTTCTACCTCACGTTCCCTCTCTACACAGCTATTCCTGAGGCCAAGGACACCAAGGAGAACTACGGCAACCATCCTCTGGCGACCGGGCCCTACAAGTTCGAGAGCTACCAGAAGGGCAAGCGGCTCGTCCTCACCAAGAACGAGCACTGGGACCCGGCCACCGACCCGGCGCGGCACCAGTACGCCGACCGGTTCGACTTCAAGTTCAACCAGGACCCGATCAAGCTGCAGGAGCAGTTGATCGCGGACAACGGTCAGGACCAGACGGCGCTCACCTACGACGACGTCGACGCCTCGCTGCTGCCGAAGATCCAGAACAAGGAGCCCGAGGAGCGGCTGGTCAAGGGGCCCAGCACGTGCACGTTCTTCGCCTATCTCGACGGGCGGACGATGCCCCTGGAGGTTCGCCGGGCTCTCGCGACCGCGTGGCCGCACGACGCCCTGCACAAGGCGGCGGGTGAAAGTCCACTCACCTACGAGCCGGCAACGACGATTCTGCCGAAGGTGACGCCGGGCTGGGAGAACTTCGACGCCATCGGCAGCGGCGCCAAGGGTGACGGCGACCCGGTCAAGGCCAAGAAGATGCTCGAGGAGTCGGGCAACCTCGGCTTCGAGGTCATCTGGACGTTCTCCAACGACAACGAGATCGCGGCCCAGGTGTCAGCCGTCCGTGAGGAGAAGCTGAAGGCGGCCGGGTTCAAGGTGAAGGCGATCCCGATGCCGACCGATCAGCGGCGCGCCGACTCCGACAACCCCAAGTCGGAGGTAAACCTCCGTTACTCCGGTTGGTGCCTCGACTGGCCGTCCGGGTCGACGGTGTTCCCGGCGATCTTCGACGGTCGGCTGATCGAGCTCAACCCCGGTTCCGCGCCGAACAAGTCGTTCCTCAACGAAAAAGAGGTCAACGACGAGATCGACCGGATCGGTGCGCTGCCCCTCGACGAGCAGCCGTCTGAATGGGCCGCCCTCGACAAGCTCCTGATGGAGAAGTACGTCCCGGTGATCCCGGACTACTACGACAAGGACGCGATCCTGCACGGCTCCAAGGTCGGCGGCGTCGTCCACGACCCGTACGGCGGCGGAGCGGACTACACGAAGTTGTTCGTGAAGCAGTAAGTCATGGCCGCTGGTGGGGGGACGGGCACCTGCTCGTCCCCCCACCAGAACTGGTCTCACTCCTAGGCTGCGACGCGAGGTTGGTAGACCGATGTTCGGATACGTGGTACGGCGGATCTTCGAGGGCCTGTCGGTGGTCCTCGTCGTGATGGTGGCGGCGTTCATCCTGTTCTTCATCGGACCATCGAAGCCGGAGTACCAGATGTGCGGCGACCGGAACTGCACGCCGTCGCGGCTGGCGGACATCCGGGCGAGCCTGTCGCTGGACAAACCGATCCCGCAGCAGTTCGTCGAATACTTCGGGGGCATCTTCACCGGACGCGAGATCCAGTCCGGTGGGTTCGTCAAGGAGTGCGGGGTTCCCTGCCTCGGCTACTCGTTCAGTGCCGACCAGCCGGTCACGACCATGATCGTCGATCGCATCCCCGTGACACTTGCGGTGGCGCTCGGGGCCATGGTGATCTTCCTGATCGTCGGAGTGTCGTTGGGCGCGCTGGCGGCGATCAACCGAGGCACCATGTGGGACAAGACGCTCGTCGGCGGGTCGCTCGTGCTGACGTCATTTCCCTACTACCTCGTCGCCCTGCTCGCAGCGATCTACCTGTCCATCCAGTTCGAGATCTTTCCGCGGTCGGGCTACACGCCACTGACCGAGAATCCGCTGCAGTGGTTCAGCGGGCTGTTGTTACCGTGGGTTGTCCTCGGAGGCGTGTTCGCCACCGCCTATGCACGTTACACACGCGCGGCAATGGTGGAGGCGCTCGGCGAGGACTTCGTACGTACGGCCCGGGCCAAAGGGCTGAGCGTCACTCGCGTCAACTTCAAACACGCTCTCCGCGCGGGGCTCACGTCCGTGGTCACGATCCTCGGGCTCGACCTGGCCGCGCTGCTGTCCGGCACGATCTTCACCGAACGGATCTTCGACGTGCAGGGACTCGGCCTCATGGCGCTCGACGCCTTCGAGAGCGGAGACCTACCGGTCATCATGGGATCGGTGATGTACGCGGCGTTCCTGCTCGTCGCTCTCAACATCGTGATCGATGTCGTCTACAGCTTCCTTGACCCGCGAGTCCGACTCGGATGACTGGGACACAGATGAGCATGAACGCCACCGCAAGTTCCAGCGAGCCGTTCCTCGCTGTCGAAGATCTCACCGTCAGATTCCCGACGCCGGACGGTGTGGTCAACGCCGTCACGGACCTGAGCTACCGCGTGGAACTCGGCCGGACGCTCGGCATCGTCGGCGAGTCCGGCTCGGGCAAGAGCGTGTCGAGCATGGCGATCATGGGCCTGCACGACCGACGCCGTGCGAAGATCACCGGAAGCATCCGGCTGCAGGGCACCGACCTGGTGGGCGTCGACGACGACCGGATGCGGCGGATCCGCGGCAATGTCGCCGCGATGATCTTCCAGGACCCGTTGTCGAGCCTGCACCCGTTCTTCACGATCGGCGACCAGATCGCGGAGGCCTACCTCGCCCACCACAGGGCGTCGAAGGCGGTGGCGCGCAAGCGCGCGATCGAGATGCTCGACCGCGTGGGCATCCCGCAGGCGGGCCGCCGCGCCGACGACTATCCGCACCAGTTCTCCGGCGGCATGCGCCAGCGCGCCATGATCGCGATGGCGCTCGTCAACGACCCCCAGTTGTTGATCGCCGACGAGCCGACGACGGCGCTCGACGTCACCGTGCAGGCACAGATCCTCGACCTTTTGCAGGATCTGCAGCGGGAGTTCGGATCGGCGATCATCATCATCACCCACGACCTCGGTGTCGTGGCCGAGATGGCCGACGACGTGCTGGTGATGTACGCCGGACGGTGCGTGGAGTACGGCGCGGGCAAGGAGATCCTGACCCACCCGGAGCACCCCTACACCTGGGGCCTGCTGACCAGCGCGCCGCACCTCACGGGCGAACTCGACCAGCCACTCACGCCGATCAAGGGCACCCCACCGAGCCTGGTCAACCTTCCGACCGGCTGTCCCTTTCATCCGCGCTGCCCCTACCCGTCGCGGCTGCCGGACGACCGGTGCGTCGACACCTTGCCTGACCTCCGGCCGGGTGGACGCGGTACGGGGCACGTGGTGCGATGCCATCTGCCGAACCCGGAGGAGATCTTCGTCAATGAGATCCAGCCCCGGATCGGATGAGGGAGCCCACACCATGACTGAGACGGCGACGGGCGCGGCATCGAAACAGAGCATCAGCCACCCGGGCACGACACTGCTCGAGGTCAAGAATCTGGTCAAGCACTTCCCCGTCCGGTCGACGGGCGTCGTCCGCCGGGTGGTCGGTCAGGTCCAGGCAGTCGACGGGATCTCGTTCAGCCTCGGCCAGGGCGAGTCGCTCGGTCTCGTGGGCGAGTCCGGCTGCGGCAAGTCGACGACCGGGCGGCTGGTCACCCGGCTGCTCGACCCCACAAGCGGGGAGATCAGGTTCGAGGGCACCGACATCGGCGGCCTGTCGCAGAAGCGGGTGTTGCCGTTCCGCAGGGAGATCCAGATCATCTTCCAGGATCCGTTCTCGTCGCTGAATCCGCGGCACACCGTGGGGTCGATCATCGGTGTGCCGCTGCGGGTGCACAGCATCGTGCCCAAGGCTCAGGTGCTGTCCCGGGTGCAGGAACTTCTCGAGGTCGTCGGCCTCAACCCCGAGCATTACAACCGCTATCCGACAGAGTTCTCCGGCGGTCAGCGGCAGCGGATCGGGATCGCGCGGGCCCTCGCGGTCCGCCCCAAGCTGATCGTCGCGGACGAGCCGGTGAGCGCTCTCGACGTGTCGATCCAGGCGCAGGTGATGAACCTCCTCGGTAACCTGCAGAAGGAGTTCGGCATCTCCTTCCTGTTCATCGCCCACGACCTTGCGGTGGTCCGCCACTTCTGCCGTCAGGTGGCGGTGATGTATCTCGGCAAGATCGTCGAGCTCGCGGACCGGGAGCGTCTCTACGGTGAGCCGCATCATCCGTACACCCAGGCGCTCTTGTCGGCGGTGCCTGACGTACGCCAGGCGCAGATCGGTGGCCGCAGGGAACGGATCCGGCTCTTCGGTGACGTCCCCAGCCCGATCGACCCGCCGTCAGGCTGCCGATTCCGTACGCGGTGCTGGAAGGCACAGGACATCTGCGCCCGCGACGAGCCGCCGTTGCGCAGTGTCGGTGGTCGCCTCGTCGCCTGCCACTTCGCCGCGCCGCCAACGCTGCAGGACGCGAAAGCCAGCCAACAGGCGGCCGAAGCGGTGTCGGCCGGCAAGGACGTCGCTGTCTGATCCGGTGGGGACCGGTTCTGCGCCGGACCTGCGTGTGCCGGCTTCGTCCTCCCGGCGGAGTGCCACCCCGGCTGGATGGGGATGCGGTCATCTAGTCTCGTGGCCGTGACGGACGACGCCCTGTTCGACGTATCCGGAGGTTCGGCCGGACCGGCGGCTCCTCGCGCCTCTGGAAGTCTGGCCGACGCCGACCACCTGTCGGCACCGCTGGCGGTCCGGATGCGTCCGCAGAGCCTCGACGATCTCGTAGGTCAGCGGCAGTTGCTGGCGCCCGGTGCGCCGCTTCGCCGGCTGATCGAGGGTGATCGTCCGGAAGATCGTGATCAGGGCCGGACGCCACCGACGACCGACGGCGGCGTACCGTCGCTGCTGCTGTGGGGGCCGCCCGGGTCGGGCAAGACGACGATCGCCGCCATCCTCAGCCGCCAGACCAACCGGATCTTCGTCGAGCTTTCCGCCGTGACCTCGGGGGTCAAGGAGGTGCGCGCGGTGATCGACACGGCCCGCCGGGAGCTGGGTCGCACCCGCGAGACGGTGCTGTTCGTCGACGAGGTGCACAGGTTCAGCAAGTCCCAGCAGGACGCCCTGCTTCCCGGCGTCGAGAACCGCTGGGTGACCCTGGTGGCCGCGACGACCGAGAACCCGTACTTCTCGGTGATCTCACCACTCCTGTCGAGGTCGCTGCTGCTGCGCCTCGAGCCCCTCTCCGACGACGACATCCGTGGATTGATCCACCGCGCGCTGGTTCATGAGCGTGGCCTCGGCGGCACGGTCACGCTGGCGGAGGATGCCGAGGAGCACCTGCTCCGGATGTCCGGGGGAGACGCCCGCCGTGCGCTCACCTATCTCGAGGCGGGCGCGGGCGCCGCGATCGCCCTCGGCGCGGCCCAGGTCGACCTCGGGACCCTGGAGACGGCCGTCGACCGGGCCGCGGTCCGCTATGACCGTGACGGCGACCAGCATTACGACGTCGCCAGTGCGCTCATCAAGTCGATCCGGGGGAGTGACGTCGATGCGTCACTGCACTACCTGGCAAGGATGGTCGAGGCCGGTGAGGATCCGCGCTTCGTCGCCCGGCGGCTGGTCATCCTCGCGAGTGAGGACGTCGGCATGGCGGATCCGACGGCGCTTGGCGTGGCGGTGGCGGCGCACCAGGCGGCGCAGTTCGTCGGCCTGCCCGAGGCCGCGATCAACCTGGCGCACGCCGTGATCCATCTCGCACTGGCGCCGAAGTCGAACGCCGTGGTGAAGGCCATCGGCGCAGCACTCGATGACGTCCGGTCCGGCCGGATCGGGTCGGTGCCGGCGCACCTTCGCGATGCGCACTATCGCAGTGCGAAGAAGCTGGGCCACGGAGCGAGCTACTCCTACGCCCACGACGACCGCCGCGGGATCGTCGCCCAGCAGTATTCACCTGATGTCGTGGCAGGGCGGACCTACTACGAACCGACCGGCCGTGGGGCGGAGAAGGCGTACGGCGAACGGCTCGAACGGATCCGCCGCATCCTCGCCGGCGACGAGTGACGCCTCAGGTGGGCGGCCAGGCAAGCCGCACACGGCATTGCAGCGTTCTGGCCGCTTGGGCGAGGCGGGTGTCTGCGGTGACCAACGCGCAGCCGTTGACTTCGGCGGCCGCCACATAGGCGGCGTCGTATCCGATGGCGTGATCCCGTGCTGCCCACATCCTGGCGAGCAGCGGCTGGACCGCGAGCAGGTCGACAGGGATCTGCATGAGCGCCCGGACGGCGTCGTGAGCCCGCGCGGGGCCGATCATGCCGCCCATGAGTCGGCTCCGGATGGCAGCGAAGGTCTCGGCCACCAGCTGTTCGGGTGCGGCCCAGTGATGGTCGCGACCCAGCTCGGCTCGTGCCCGGTCGCCCAGGATGTCGTCGTCGGTGAACGCGTTGGTCAGAACCGAGGCATCGACGATGATCATGGCGCACCGGTGTCGTGATCATCGTCGTCATGATCATCGTGGCCTGCCCGACGGTCGCGTCCGGCGCGTGCACCGTCGACGAGGCGACCGGCTGCGCCTCGAGTCAGCCGCGAGCCGTCCGTCCGCCCCTCGAACTGCTGGAGAATCCGGCCGACAGTGCTTGCTCGCCGTGCCTCCATGGTGACCATCTCGAGGAGATAGGCCTGCAGAGACTGGCCGCGGATCTTGGCCTGGGTGGCCAGGACGTCGCGGACCTCTTCGGGAACGTCGCGAATCTGCAGGGCCACCATGCATGCATTCTACATGCACAGGAGGTGACGCAGAGATCGTCGTCCGACACGGCATCGATGGGGCGGCGTACGAACGCTCCTCGGGGGTTATAGGTTTGGACGCCATGACTGCCGGTGAGATTGCGGGACTTATGGCAGCTGGCGCGTTGCTGCTGCTGGTGGGCGTTCTCGCCTACCCCATCCTCAAGCTGGGCAGGGTCTTCGAGGAGACCCGCCTGCTCGTACGCGGTGTCACCGACCAGAGCCTGCCCCTGCTCGGTGAGGTCACGACCACGGTGAGCACCACCAACGCCCAGCTGGCCCGCGTCGACACGATCACCGCGCGGGCGGAGACCGTGTCCGACAACGTCGCCGGGCTGTCGTCGCTGTTCGCGGCGACCCTGGGCGGGCCACTGGTGAAGTTTGCGGCCTTCTCCTACGGCGTCCGCCGGGCGATCAACGCCCACGACCGCAGAGATGTCGAACGCCGGGTCAGGTCGGAGATGAAGGGCCAGCGCCGGAAGGGAGCACGGGCCCGATGAAGCGAGTTTTCTGGGTGGCGGTCGGCGCCACCGTCGGGATCCTGGTCGTCCGCAAGCTTTCGCAGAAGGCCGACCAGTTCACCCCCCAAGGCGTGGCCAAGCAGCTCTCCGGCCTCGGCGATGCCGTCCGGGCGTTCGGTGCGGAGGTCCGGGTCGGCATGGAGGCACGCGAGCAGGAGCTGCGCGAAGCTCTCGCACTCGACGACCACCACCCCAACGGTCACGGCGGCGGGCTCGACGCCGACGCAGCCGCGCGGTTCGCGAACGACCCCGACACGACCTGGAGGGACACCCGCTGATGGAGACGGCGGAAATTCGCCGGCGCTTCCTGCGCTTCTTCGGCGAGCGCGGACACACGATCGTCCCATCGGCGTCCCTGCTGCTCGACGACCCGAACCTGTTGTTCGTCAATGCCGGCATGGTGCCCTTCAAGCCGTACCTCCTCGGTCAGGAGACGCCGCCCTACCCACGGGCGACGAGCGTGCAGAAGTGTGTGCGTACCGGCGACATCGAAGAGGTCGGCAAGACCACCCGGCACGGCACGTTCTTCCAGATGAACGGCAACTTCTCCTTCGGCGACTACTTCAAGGAACGCGCCATCGAGCTCGCCTGGGAGCTGATCACGACCCCGGTCTCCGACGGTGGGTTCGGCCTGGACGAGTCGAAGGTCTGGGCGACGGTCTATTTCGAAGACGACGAGGCCGCCCGGATCTGGGAGCGTCGGATCGGGTTGCCGCCGCACCGGATCGTCCGCCGTGGCATGGCGGACAACATGTGGTCGATGACCGTGCCGGGGCCCTGCGGACCGTGCAGCGAGCTCTACCTCGACCGCGGCCCGGAGTTCGGCCCCGACGGTGGGCCGGAGGTCGACGAGGACCGTTACCTCGAGTTCTGGAACCTCGTCTTCATGCAGTACGAACGCGGCGAGGGCCCCGCCAAGGAGGGCTACCCGATCCTGGGTGAGCTGCCGGCGAAGAACATCGACACCGGCATGGGCCTCGAACGCATGGCCTACCTCATCCAGGGCGTCGACAACATCTACGAGAACGACGAGATCCGACCGGTGCTCGACCGGGCGACGGAGCTGTCGGGGCGCAAGTACGGCGCCGACCACGACAGTGACGTACGCCTGCGGGTCGTCGCCGACCACGTGCGTTCGGCCATGATGATCGTCGGCGACGGCGTGACCCCGAGCAACGAGGCGCGCGGCTACGTGCTCCGAAGGATCATCCGCCGGGCGGTCCGGCAGATGCGGCTCCTCGGTGTCGACGTGCCCACCATGCCCGAGCTGCTGCCCGTCAGCCTGTCGCGGATGAAGCTGTCCTACCCCGAGCTCGAGCAGGACTGGGCCCGGATCAGCTCGGTCGTCTACGCCGAGGAGGAGACGTTCCTCGGCACCCTCAAGACTGGTACGCAGATCTTCGACCTCGCCGTGGAACAGACCAGACAGGCCGGCAGCGAGGTTCTCACCGGTGATAAGGCGTTCCAGCTGCACGACACCTACGGTTTCCCGATCGACCTGACCCTGGAGATGGCGGCCGAGCGCGGGCTCGCCGTGGACGAGGACGGGTTCCGCCGGTTGATGGCCGAGCAGCGGTCTCGCGCGAAGGAGGACGCGGCCGGACGCAAGAGCGGGCACGCCGATTTGTCCGCCTACCGCGGTGTCGCCGACGCGCTGGGGCGGGCGGTGGAGTTCACCGGCTATGACGAGGTGGTGTCCGAGGCGCAGGTCGCCGGGCTCCTGCTGCACGGCGAGCCGGTACAGGCCGCCCGTGAGGGCGAGACGGTCGAGCTGGTCCTCGACCGCACGCCGTTCTATGCCGAAGCCGGCGGGCAGCTCGCCGACGAAGGCGTGATCGAACTCGCCAACGGTGCCAGGCTCGCCGTCCACGACGTCCAGTCGCCGCTCGGTGGGCTCATCGTCCACCAGGCGAAGGTCCTCCGCGGCGAGGCGGTCGCCGGTCAGACGGCGAGCGCGCAGGTCGACGTCGAACGCCGCCGGGCGATCTCCCGCGCGCACACCGCGACCCACATGGTGCACAAGGCGTTCCGGGAGGCTATCGGCGAGACCGCGGCACAGGCCGGTTCGGAGAACGCGCCGGGCAGGTTCCGGTTCGACTTCAACGCCACCGGTCCCGTCCCACCGAGCGTCCTCGCCGAGGCCGAGGAGCGCGTCAACGAACTGCTCCTCGCCGACCTCCCGGTCACCGCACAGGTCATGCCGATCGACGAGGCGCGCGCCTCCGGGGCGATGGCCCTGTTCGGGGAGAAGTACGGCACCGACGTCCGGGTGATCTCGGTCGGTGAGTGGGCGCGCGAGCTCTGCGGCGGTACCCACGCCGGCCGGTCCGGCCAGCTCGGCGTGGTCAAGCTGCTGTCAGAGTCGTCCATCGGTGCGGGAATCCGCCGGGTGGAGGCCCTCGTCGGCGCGGACGCGTACCGCTTCCTCGCCCGCGAGCACGTCCTGCTCGGCCAGCTGTCCGAGGCGTTGAAGGCCCGACCCGAGGAACTCCCGGAGCGGGTCGCCGGCATCGTCGACCGGCTGCGCGCCGCCGAGAAGGAGCTCGAACGCATCCGGGTCCAGCAGGTGCTTGCCGCCGCTGGCGACCTGGCAGCCAATCCGGAGGACATCGCGGGCGTCGCCTTCGTCGGACACGAGGTGCCCGAAGGCGCGTCGGCTGGTGATCTGCGCAAGCTCGTCCTCGACGTCCGGGGCCGGATCCCGCGGGACCGGCCCGGTGTCGTCGCGGTCGTCGGTGCCTCAGGTGGCCGCCCCTCGGTGGTGGTCGCCGTCAACGACGAGGCTCGCAACCGCGGCCTTCGCGCCGGTGAGCTGGTCAAGATCGCGGCCGGCATCCTCGGCGGCGGAGGTGGCGGCAAGGACGACGTGGCCCAGGGCGGTGGCACCGATCCGGCGAAGGCGTCAGGGGCGCTGCAAGGCGTCCAGCAGGCCATCAGGGACCGGGTCACGAGCGGCTGATCGACGAAGGACCTAGGCGATGCGCGCGGGTGTTCGGCTGGGGATCGATGTGGGCACCGTGAGGATCGGCATCGCGCGGTCGGACCCGGCCGGCAGCGTGGCAGTTCCGGTCGAGACCGTCGCCCGTGGTCGCGGTGACCTCGACCGCATCGCCGCGCTTGTCGCCGAGGTGGACGCGGTCGAGGTGATCGTCGGTCTGCCGATCTCGCTCTCCGGCCGCGAAGGCCCGGCCGCCGCGAAGGCCCGTGAGTTCGCCCTCGCCCTCGCCACCCGGCTGAGCCCGGTGCCGATCCGGTTGGTCGACGAGAGGTTGTCGACCGTGGGCGCGCAGCGAAACTTTCGGGACCGGGGATTGTCCATTCGCGGAACGCGGGAACGCATTGACCAGGCCGCTGCTGCCATCATCCTCCAGAGCGCTCTCGACGCCGAGCGTTCCAGCGGTGCGCCACCAGGAACGTCCTTGACCGAGGGCCGGAGGAAACCCCGTCAGAAGCGCGATGGGAAGGGGAAGGACCACCAGTGAGTGAGCTCGGGTTCCGCACCACCGCTCGGGTGCGGCCACGTCGGGGCCGCGGTTGCCTGGCTGTCTTCGTGGCGTTCGTCATTCTCGGTGGCGCGGTCGCGTTCGTCGCGGTCAAGGGCCAGTCCTATCTGGCCAATGCGTTCACCGTTCCCGACTACTCCGGGCCAGGTCAGGGAGAGATCGTCGTGCAGGTGTCGCCGGGCGACACGAGCCGCGACATCGCGTACACGCTCGAGGGCAAGAACGTGGTGAAGAGTGCCGAGGCCTTCACGCGGGCGGCCAGGAAGGACAGCCGTGCGCTCGGGATCCAGCCCGGGTTCTACCGCCTCCGGGAGCAGATGGGCGCCAAGGAGGCACTCGCGTTGATCCTCGACCCGACGGCGCGGATCCTCGAACGGGTCACGGTGCCGGAGGGGAGGCGGGTGTCGAGGACGGTCGCGATCCTGTCGGAGGAGACCGGCATCCCGAAGAAGGAGTTCGCAGCGGCGTTGAAGGATCCGGAGAGCCTCGAGCTTCCGCCGTACGCCAAGGGCGGCGCGGAGGGCATGCTCTTCCCGGCGACGTACGACATCGACCCCGGTACCACGGCAAACTCGCTGCTCCGCGAGATGGTGGCGCGGCACGTCGAGGTGGCCGAAGGGCTCGGCCTCGCGGCAGGCGCGCGCGATCTCGGCTTCAGCCCACGGCAGGTGGTCACGGTGGCGAGCCTCGTGGAGGCCGAGGCGCGCCGGCCGGAGGACTTTCCGCGGGTCGCCCGGGTGATCTACAACCGGCTGGCGGAGGAGCAGAGACTGGAGCTGGACTCGACCGTGCACTACGCGGTCAACCGGTACGACACCGTCTCCACGACCAGGAAGGAGCGTGCCGTCTCCTCGCGGTACAACACCTATCGACATGTCGGCCTGCCGCCTGGCCCGATCAACGCGCCCGGGGAGCGGGCGTTGCAAGCAGCGCTCAAACCCGCGCCCGGCGGGTGGTTGTTCTTCGTGACCGTCAATCCCGACTCGGGTGAGACGAAGTTCGCGCAGACCTACAGCGAGCACGACCAGTACGTCGCCGAGTTCCAGCAGTGGTGCCGGGCGAATGCCGACCGCTGCTGACGGGGCCGAGCAGGGCGGGTCAGTCCGGCGTTGCGCCGTTCTCGGTTCGCCGATCTCCCATTCCCTGTCGCCGGTCCTCCACCGGGCCGCCTACTCCGAACTCGGGCTCGACTGGCGCTACGACGCGTTCGAGGTCGACGAGGAGGGCCTCGCGGGATTCCTCGACGGGCTCGGCCCGCAGTGGCGGGGGCTGTCGCTCACGATGCCGTTGAAGCGGGCCGCGATCCCCTTGTGTGACGAGGTTTCCTCCCAGGCACGGCAGGTCGGCGCGGTCAACACGGTGATCCTCGACGAGGGCCGGCGCATCGGCGCGAACACCGACGTCCCCGGAATCGTCTCCGCCCTGCGGGAGCGAGGCGTGACGTCCGCCCGTCGTGCCCTGCTGCTGGGGGTGGGGGCGACTGCATGCTCCGCCCTTGCCGGGCTCGCCGAAATCGGGATAGTCGACGTCCTCGCGGTTGCTCGCGATCCCGCCCGGGCAGGTGAGCTGCAGGCATTGGCCGCGACGTTGGGGGTCCGGACGAGCGTGGTGTCGTGGGAGGTCGCATCCGAGTGCCGCGCCGTCGACGTAGCGGTGTCCACGGTGCCCGACCGGGCGGCGGGCCCGTTGGCCGAAGCGGTCGTCGAGCGGACCGAGGTCGTCTTCGACGTTCTCTACCACCCGTGGCCGACCCGGCTGGCGGCGGTGGCGGCGGACGCCGGACGGGTGGTTGTCGGGGGTCTCGACCTGCTGGTGCACCAGGCGGGGGTCCAGGTGGAGTTGATGACGCGACGTTCACCGGCGCCGGTGGCCGTGATGCGTACGGCGGGCGAGAGGGCGCTCGAGGCGAGGGGGTTGGCCGCGGACAGCACATAGGTGCCGCCGCGGTGCGTCACACAACACGGGGGGAACCATGGCGGGGGTCCAGCACGACGCACAGGTACTCGACAGTCACGTACACGGCGCCCAGCTAGCAGGAACGCAGGGGCTCCGGCGGCGGGCGCTGGTGGGCGCAGCGCTGCTCACCGGAGTCACCGGTCTGGTCGGCTGCGGCAAGGCGGTCGAGAAGAACGGCATCACCCCCGTCGACGGCACCGGCGGTGGCACGGCGACCGCCAGGCCACCGAAGCCGCCGACCCCACCCGCGCCCCTGGGCACGCCCACGCCGGCAGACTGGAAGGCACTCGCCGAGAGCCTGTCGGGCAAGCTGCTCCGCCCCGGTGATGCGGGGTACCCCGTCGCCCATCAGCTGTACGACCCCGCGTACGACAGTGTGCTTCCGGCGGCGGTCGCCGAATGCAGCGACCCGGCTGACGTCGCGACGACGCTGAAGTTCGCCGAGCGGTTCAAGCTCCCGCTCACTGGCAAGTCCGGCGGCCACTCCTACGTCGGCGCGTCGACCAACCATGGCGGCATCGTCATCTCCGTACGACCGATCGCCGGCATCACCTTCGACGGCACAACGGCGCGGGTCGGCGCCGGTACACCGCTCAAGCAGGTCTACACCGACTTCGAGGCCAAGGGCCGGATCATCCCGGCCGGATCATGCCCCACTGTGGGAGTCGCCGGGCTCACCCTGGGAGGCGGGCTCAGCCTCGGCAACCGGGCGTACGGCATGACCTGCGACACCGTCACACAGGTGCAGGTCGTCACCGCCGACGGCAAGGTCCGGATCGCGAACGCCACGAGCGAACCCGAGCTGTACTGGGCCTGCCGCGGCGGAGGAGGCGGGACGCTCGGCGTGGTGACGGAGTTCTGGTTCAAGACGGTCGCCTCGCCGTTGATCGGGACCTTCAGCGTGCAGTGGAACTGGCCCGATGCGGCCGCGGTGGTGCAGGGCTGGCAGCGGTATCTGCGGACGGCGCCGGACGAGGTATGGCCGTCGCTGCGGCTGACCGCGAACCCGTCCGGTTCGCAGACCGCGAGCGTCTTCGGTGTCGACGTGGCGAATGATCCGGGCCAGGCGCTGGACAGGCTGATCAGCGCGGTGGGCCGCAAACCGCACACGCACTCGTCCACCCCCGACCGACGGTTCGGACCCGACCCGGATGGCCCGCGCACCGTCTTCTACGCCGGCACCGACATTCTCGGGACCCCGCTCACCGACTCCGGCATCTCGGCTGTCCTCGCCGCGATGAACACGAGGGCCCACGACACGCGGCTCGCGGCCACGGCGATCTTCGACCCCCTGGGTGGTGCGGTTTCGCGGCTCGCCGTGGACGCCACCGCGTTCCCGTGGCGTCGGTCGTTCGCGTCGATCCAGTGGTATTCCGAGCGTGGCGGCGCCACCGGCCAACAGGCCCGGGAATGGATCGCCGCCGGGCACAAGGCGGTGGCCGGCTCGGCCGTCGGCGGCTACGTCAACTACCTCGAGGCGAGCCGCCCCAGCGGCAAGCTCTACTTCGGTCCCAACCTCGACCGGCTGCGGGCGGCCAAGGCGAAGTACGACCCGACAGACGTGTTCAAGCTGCCGTACGCCCTCTGAGGGAGAGGCATCCCTCCGACGCCCTGGGCAACCTCACGAAACGACGGCCGCCACGCGTTGACAGGGTATGACCGTGCAGCCCTCCGAGCAGGTGGTCCCGTTCGAGCAGGTGGTGGAGGAGCACGGTCTCGTGGTCCTGCGGGTCTGCCGGGCCATTCTCGATCCTGTCGATGCCGACGACGCGTGGTCGGAGACGTTCCTGGCCGCCCTGGAGGCCTATCCGAGGCTCCGTCCGGGCAGCAACGTCCGGGCGTGGCTGGTGACGATCGCCCACCGCAAGGCGATCGACCGGCACCGGTCCGCCGCGAGGAACCCGGTGCCGACAGCGACGGTGCCCGAGCCCGGCGTCGGGCACGAGGAGCCCGCGGGGGACGACGCTCTGTGGGAGGCGGTACGCACACTGCCGCCGAAGCAGCGGGCCGCGGTGGCCTACCGCTATGTCGCCGACCTCCCTTACCGCGAGATCGGCGCACTGATGGGCATCAGTGAGACCGCGGCCCGCCGCAACGCCGCTGACGGCGTAGCCGCCCTTCGGACGACCTGGCGGCCATCGGACGAAGGGCAGGAGGGAAGCGACCAGCCGAGGCCCGCTCGGTCCGGGTCCCGGCGCAGGTGAGCCCGAGCCGCGCCCGCCCGCACCCCGGCCGAGGACGCGTCGCACGCCAGGCGAGCGGGCTGGGAGACTGGCGGCGACCATCCTTCCCCCGGCGCGTGCGTGCGGAGATCCTCATGGAGCCGACAGCCCACCCCAGCAAGACGGTCCTGCCCGGCGTGGGCGCCCGCTACGATCTCGCCACCGACCACGGCGACCACCTGTCAGTCGTCGTCAAGCACGACGGGCTGCGGGTCCTGGGCTTCCACGACCCCGAGGACGACGACGTCTGTCGCGATGCCGTCCAGCTCGCCCCGCACGAGGCTCGGGCCATCGCCAAGCTCCTCACCCCGGACGATCCGGTGGCCCATCTGCAGGACACCATCGAGATCGACCTGGTCACCGAGCACATTCCCCTCACGGCAGGGACCCCCTACAGCGGGCGTACTCTCGGCGACACCCAGGCGCGCACCCGAACCGGCGCCTCCATCGTCGCCGTCATCCGGCGAACCGCGGCCGTCCCGTCACCCACCCCGGACTTCCGGTTCGCCACCGGCGACATTCTCGTCGTCGTCGGTACCCGCGAAGGAGTGGACGCGGTAGCCGATCTGATCGCCGGAGGGTAACCGCGTGCATGCCACCACCGCGCTGCTCATCGAACTCGGCGCCATCATCCTCGCCCTCGGCATCATCGGCCGCTTCGCCGAACGCATCGGGTTCTCTCCCATCCCGCTCTACCTGCTCGCCGGACTCGCCTTCGGCCACGGCGGGCTCCTCCCGTTGGCCGCCAGCGAGGAGTTCGTCGCGACCGGCGCCGAGATCGGCGTGATCCTGCTGCTCCTTCTCCTCGGGCTCGAGTACACCGCGTCCGAGTTGGTCACCAACCTCAAGACCCAGTACCCGTCCGGGATTGTCGACTTCGTCCTCAACGCCCTGCCCGGCGCCGCCGCCGGCCTGCTTCTCGGTTGGGGACCAGTCGCTGCCGTCGTCCTCGCCGGTGTCACCTGGATCTCGTCGTCCGGCGTGATCGCGAAGGTCCTCGGCGACCTCGGCCGGCTCGGTAACCGCGAGACACCGGTCATCCTCGGGGTCCTGGTCATCGAGGACCTCGCGATGGCCGTCTACCTGCCGATTCTCAGCGCCATCCTGGCCGGACTGACGCTCGCCGGCGCCAGCCTCACGCTCCTCATCTCCCTCGGCACGGTCGGCATCGTGCTCTACCTCGCGCTGCGGCACGGCCGGATCATCAGCCGGGCGGTGTCGTCGGAGAACCCCGAGATGCTGCTCCTGGTGGTCCTCGGCCTGACCCTGCTCGTCGCCGGCGTCGCCCAGGAACTCCAGGTCTCCGCCGCCGTCGGAGCTTTCCTCGTCGGCATCGCCCTCTCCGGCGAGGTCGCAGAAGGGGCCCGGAACCTCCTCACCCCGTTGCGCGACCTGTTCGCGGCGGTGTTCTTCGTGTTCTTCGGTCTCAACACCGACCCGGCCGCTATCCCGGCGGTGCTGATTCCCGCCCTGATCCTCGCCGTGGTGACCACCGCGACCAAGATCGCCACCGGCTGGTACGCGGCACGGCGGGCGGACATTCGACCGGCTGGGCGGTGGCGGGTGGGTGGGACGCTGGTGGCACGCGGGGAGTTCTCGATCGTCATCGCCGGACTCGCCGTCGCGGTGGAGCCCCGCATCGGTCCGCTGGCGACGGCGTACGTCCTGATCCTCGTCATCCTCGGGCCGCTGACCGCACGGTTCACCGACCCGATCGCGGCCCGTGTCACCCGTCGCAGGACCCGTGTCACCCGGCCCTCGGAGCCGGCACCCGAACCCGCCGAAGCGGCGCCCACCCAGGGATGAGAATCAGCGGGCCCATCGTCATCTAAGCTCGCGACCCGTGACGTTCTCCGTGGCCCTGGTCGTGGCCTGCGCCGTACTCGGGGGAGTGGCCGGCATGGTCGTCCCACGGTGGCTGGCCAGGCTGCCGGAGCCGCTCCTCGCCGACGGCGAGACCAAGACGCCGTACGCCGACCTGGCGCGCTGGCCCCCACTCCCCGTCGTGTGCGGGCTGGCGCTGACCGTGGGCTGGGGCTTCATGGCCTGGAGGGTGGGAGCCGACCCGGTGCTGCCCGCCGTGCTCTACGTCGTCGTCACCGGGGTCCTACTCGGGTACGTCGACCTGCGGGTGCGGCTGCTGCCCAACGCGGTCGTTCTGCCGTCGTACGCCGTCGTCGGTGCCCTACTCGTCCTGGCCGCTGTCTTCTCGGGCCGCTGGGGGAGCCTTGCGTGGGCAGCGGTCGGTGGAGCCGCGTTGCGGGGATTCCTGGCGCTCTTCGTGGTCCTCATACCGTCGGGCATCGGGCTGGGCGACGCCAAGCTGGGTGGCGTTCTCGGCCTGTGCCTGGGCTGGTTCGGTCCTGCGTACGTCCTGCTCGGGACGTTCGCCGCCTTCGTGTTCGGCGGGCTCGTCAGCCTCGGGCTGATCGCTTCCCGGCGGGGCACCCTCAAGTCCGCGATCCCGTTCGGACCGTTCCTGATCCTCGGTTTCGTCGCGGCGGTCGCGTACGGGGACGATCTGATCCATTGGTACGGAATCCGATAGCGGGCGCGCAGCCGCCGGGGATCTCGGCCACGAACGGCGGGGCGGGCCGACCCGAGCGGGCCGCGCTCACCCCCCGTGACAGACTTCTGTCATGCTTCGCTGGCTCACCGCGGGCGAGTCCCACGGCCCCGCCCTGGTTGCGATCCTCGAAGGACTGCCCGCTGGCGTCCGCCTGACCTCCGACGACGTTGCCAACGCCCTCGCCCGGCGCAGGCTCGGCTACGGTCGTGGCGCGCGGATGTCGTTCGAACGCGACGACCTGGAGTTCGTCGGCGGCCTCCGCCACGGCAGCACCCTCGGCAGCCCGGTCGCGATCCGCGTCGGCAACACCGAGTGGCCCAAGTGGGAGCAGGTGATGGCGGCCGACCCGGTCGACCCGGAGATCCTCGAGGGTCTCGCCCGGAACGCACCGCTCACCCGCCCACGACCTGGGCACGCCGACCTGGTGGGAATGCAGAAGTACGGATTCGACGAGGCCCGCCCGGTGCTCGAACGCGCGAGTGCCCGCGAGACCGCGGCCCGCGTCGCGTTGGGCTCGGTCGCGACCGCCTTCCTCGACCAGGCCTACGACATCACCCTCGTGAGCCATGTCGTCGAGCTGGGCACCGTCCGCGCGAAGCCCGGCAGCGTACCCGCCACCGCCGCGGACCGGGAGCGGATCGACGCCGACCCGGTGCGCTGCCTCGACCCCGAGACCAGCGCCGCGATGGTGGCCGAGGTCGACAACGCCCACAAGGAGGGCGACACGCTCGGCGGCGTCGTCGAGGTCGTCGCCTGGGGGCTCCCGCCCGGGCTCGGCAGCCACGTCCACTGGGACCGCCGCCTCGACGCGCGCCTCGCGGCCGCCCTCATGGGCATCCAGGCGATCAAGGGCGTCGAGGTCGGTGACGGGTTCGAACTCGCCCGGAGCCGCGGATCGGCGGCACAGGACGAGATCACCGCCACGCCGGACGGGATCAGGCGGACCTCCGGGCGTTCAGGCGGAACAGAAGGCGGTATGAGCACCGGAGAGACCCTGCGCGTCCGCGCGGCGATGAAGCCGATCTCGACCGTGCCGCGGGCGCTGCGGACGGTCGACGTCGCGACCGGCGAGGAGGCCCGCGCGAACCACCAGCGATCGGACGTCTGTGCCGTCCCCGCCGCCGGGATCGTGGCCGAGGCGATGGTGGCGCTCGTGCTCGCCGACGCGGCGTTGGAGAAGTTCGGGGGCGACTCGGTGACCGAGACCCGCCGCAACGCCCAGGCCTACCTCGACCAGCTGAAGATCCGGTGATGGCACCGAAGGTCGTCCTGATCGGCCCGCCAGGATCAGGCAAGACCACCATCGGAGAGCTCGTCGCCGCGCGCCTGAAGGTGGAGTTCCGCGACACCGACGCCGACGTGGAGGCGAAGGCCGGCACCGCGATCTCCGACATCTTCGTCGAGCAGGGCGAGCCGGCGTTCCGGGCGCTCGAGCGGACCGCGGTCAAGACGGCTCTCGCCGAGCACGCGGGCGTCCTCGCGCTCGGCGGCGGCGCCGTCCTCGACGACCGCACCCGCAAGGACCTGTGCTCCCAGCGGGTCGTCTTCCTCGACGTGTCGCTGACCCACGCGGTTCGCCGGGTCGGATTGGCCACCTCCCGACCGCTGCTGCTGGGCAACGTCCGGGGACAGCTGAAGCAGCTTCTCGACGCGAGGCGCCCGCTGTACGCCGAGGTGGCCACCGTGGCCGTCAGCACCGACGGGCGCGAGCCCGACGACATCGCCGACGAGATCGTGAGGTTCCTGTCATGACCGACGCGGGGGCGGAAAAGTCGGGCCGGAACGCACCCGAACCGACGAGGGTCCGGGTCGAGACGGCGAAGCCCTACGACGTGGTCGTCGGCACGGGAGTCCTCGAGGAACTGTCCGGCCTGCTCGGGCCGGAGACCCGCCGGGTCGCCCTCGTCCACCAGGCCGCGCTCATCGACGTCGCCGAAGCGCTCTGGCACGACCTCGCCGGACACGGCTACGTCGTGCACCTGCTCGACGTACCCGACGCCGAGCAGGCCAAGACGGCTCAGGTAGCCGCCACCTGCTGGTCCTCACTCGGGCGCTGGGGCTTCACCCGCTCAGACGTGGTGGTGGGGGTGGGTGGTGGTGCGACGACCGATCTCGCGGGTTTTGTCGCGGCCACCTGGCTGCGCGGTGTCCGCGTCGTCCAGGTCCCGACCACACTGGCGGGGATGGTCGACGCCGCACTGGGCGGCAAGACCGGGATCAACACCCCTGAGGGCAAGAACCTGGTCGGCGCCTTCCACGAACCCGCCGGGGTGCTCTGCGATCTGGCCACCCTGCGTACGCTCCCTGCCGACGACTACGCCAGCGGCCTCGCGGAGGTCGTCAAGTGCGGCTTCATCGCCGACCCGGTGATCCTCGACCTCATCGAACGCGATCCGGCTGCCGCCCTACGTCCCGACGGCCCGGTCACCCAAGACCTCGTCGAGCGTTCGGTCCGGGTGAAGGCCGCGGTCGTGGCAGACGACCTCACCGAGACGGCCGCCACCAGCGGGGGAGGGCTCGGCCGCGAGGTGCTCAACTACGGTCACACGTTCGGCCACGCCCTGGAACGTGCCGAGGGCTACCAGTGGCGGCACGGGCAGGCGGTCTCGGTCGGGCTGGTGTACGTCGCGGAACTGGCCAGGTTGGCCGGCCGGTTGGATGCCGGGACAGCGCAGCGGCACCGGGAGATCCTGGGCAGCCTCGACCTCCCCACGTCCTACCGTCCCCACCAGTGGCCGACGCTTCTCGCCGGCATGCGGGTCGACAAGAAGGCCAGGGGAGACATGCTGCGGTTCGTCGTCCTGGACGGGCTGGCCAAGCCGGGCATCCTCGAAGGTCCCGACGTCACCATGCTCCGAGAGGCCTACGACGCACTGACCGGATGACCTGGCTCCCGGGCGGCTACTCGCAAGTCACGTGACTCCCAAGCCACCTGACTCCCAAGCCACCTGACTCCGGGTGGACCGGCCCCAGAGCCAGGCCGCGCCGGATCCGCGCAGCGGCCACAGTGCTAGGACGGGCGTGCTCCCGCGGTGTCCCTGACCTCGTCGCCGTGCTCGATGCCCGACACGCGGGCACAGTGGGCGCCGCAGAAGAACTGTCCGGCGACCTCGACGCCGTGGCCGACGATGCGGCACCCGCACTGCTCACAGACCGGTGCCAGTCGATGGATGGCGCACTCGAACGAGTCGAAGGTGTGCGCCTTGCCGGCGGTGGTGCGTACCTCGAAGGCCATCCAGTAGTCGTTGCCGCATACCTCGCAGATCGCCATCGATCCTCCTCCTTCCCGGCCGGCGTTCGCGCAGCGTCGCGTGGAGGGGTCGGAATGGGTGGCCGGTCCGGATGGTTCCCCTGGGCTACCTGCCCGGCATCGGGCCGAGGCAACCGGGAGTCCGGTCGGGCAAAGAGCCACTCAGAGGGAGCGGACGAACTTCTGGGCGTCCGGGATGTCCATGCCAGTCTCGTCGCAGACCAGCCGGATCGCCTCGACCTCCCGCCCGGCGGCGCGCATGCTGCGGGCGCGTTCGGCGAGTCCGCGCGCTCCGGGGGCGGCCGGCATCCCGTCGTCGGCGCGAGGGCTGACGTCCACTGCCTCACCCGTGATCACGGTCGCCGGCGGGCGGTGGCCGGTCTGGATCGCATCGACAAGGGCCCGCGCGTCGGCGAGGCCCAGGCCGGTGGCCCGCATGAGCTCCTTCACCGCCTGGACCTTCCTGCTCCGTCCGAGCAGGCCGACCACGACGGAGAGCACCATGGGGTCGATCGGCTGCGACAATAGCTTGGTCGGCCCTGGTCTCTGCTGCTCCTCGACGCTCGGCTGCTTCGCGTCTCTCGAGCGGAGGACGAACAGGACGACGACGATCACCGCCCCGACGAGAAGGATGAGCAGCAGATCGTTCACGAGAGGATGCTAGCCGCCGTGACGCCGGGAGTCGCCACGGCGACCGGTAGGCGCCATGTCCGGCTGGTGCCAATGGAGCATTTCCGGCGAGCACCCCGGCGGAAATCGGGTCAGGCCGGCCGCGCCCGCCCCCTGCGAGCCGATCATGATCACCGGGGCGGACACTAGGCTGAGCACGTGCGCGTACTCGTCCTGAACGGCCCCAACCTCGCCCGCCTCGGTTCCAGGGAACCGGACGTCTACGGCTCGCTGTCCTACTCCGACCTGGCCGCCGAGTGCGGCAAGACCGGAGCGGAACTCGGCCTCGACGTCGACGTACGCCAGACCGACAGCGAGGCCGAGCTGATCCGCTGGCTGCACGAGGCGGCCGACGCCTCCACACCGGTCGTCCTCAACCCCGCGGCCTTCACGCACTACTCCTACGCCGTCCGCGACGCGTGTGCACAGCTCACGGCGCCGCTCATCGAGGTGCACCTCACGAACCCCGGGCGCCGCGAGGAGTTCCGGCACACGAGCGTCGTCTCAGGGGTCGCGACCGGCACCATCGCGGGGTTCGGGTTCGACTCCTACCGGCTCGCGCTCCGCGCCCTGGTGAACCTGCCCGGAACACCTCGCTGACGTTTCGACTTGCGGGGACCTCACTCCCGCGGTTGGCTGGATGTCGTGCCCGACATCCATGCCGCCCGGCGAGAGCGGCTTCGCAGCGTCCTGGCCGGCACGGACGTTCCGGCCGCGTTGGTGAGCGCCCTGGTCAACGTCCGTTACCTGTCCGGTTTCACCGGCTCCAACGCTGCCCTGCTGGTGGCGGTGGACGGCACCTGCGTCCTTGCCACGGACGGCCGTTACGGCGACCAGGCGGCGGCGGAGTGCCCTGACCTCGACATCGTGGTCGACCGGCGCCTGCTGCCTGTCCTGGTCCAGCACGCGGTGGAGATACCCGTCACCCGGCTGGGCGTGGAGACGCATGCGTTGACCGTCGACGCTCTGGCCGCGATCCACAGCGACCACGCCGGGCTCGAGACGCCGACGCTCGCGCGGGCCGTCGAGGGGTTGCGGATCGAGAAGGACGATACCGAGCTGGACCACATTCGTACCGCCTGCGCGATGTCGTGCCGGGCCTTGGAGGGACTGCTCGGCACCACGCTGCTGGGACGGACCGAGCGTGCCATCGCGCGGGACCTCGAATATCGGATGTACGCCGAAGGCGCCGAAGGCCTCGCATTCGCCACGATCGTCGCATCCGGCCCGCACGCAGCCATCCCGCACCATCAGCCCACGGATCGCGAGTTGGAGCGCGGCGACTTCCTCACCATCGACTTCGGCGCCAGACACGCCGGATACCACGCCGACTGCACGCGCACGTTCGTGGTGGGCGGCGAGCCCGTCGAATGGCAGCGGGAGATCTACGACGTCGTACGCACCGCACAACGCGCCGCCCGGCACGCGGTCGCGCCGGGGGCCAAGCTCGCCGACGTCGACGCCGCCGCCCGAGACGTGGTGGCCGAGGCAGGCTACGGCGAGCGGTTCACCCATGGTCTGGGCCACGGGGTGGGGCTTCAGATCCACGAGGACCCGTTCTTCGCCAGGACCGCGGAGGGTAAACTCGGCGGTCGCGCTCCCGTCACCGTCGAACCCGGTATCTATCTTCCGGACCGCGGCGGCGTCCGCATCGAGGACACCGTGATCGTGCGCGGTGGCCGACCGGAGCTGCTCACCCCGACCACCAGAGACCTGCTCGTCCTCGACTGAGCCGGACGCGGGAGTCGATGAGCGCGTGCCCGGCAGACCCGCCGGACCGACACGCACCAACCAGGAGCTGAGAGGCGAGACTGCAGTGGCCACCACGAACGACCTCAAGAACGGCATGGTTCTCAACCTCGACGGGCAGCTCTGGAGCGTCCTGTGGTTCCAGCACCACAAGCCGGGCAAAGGCGGCGCTGTGGTCCGTACGAAGCTCAAGAGCGTGCTCTCCGGCAAGGTCGTCGACAAGACGTTCAACGCAGACGTGAAGGTCGAGGTCGCCACCGTCGACCGGCGCGAGATGACCTACCTCTACAACGACGGGGAGTCCTACGTCTTCATGGACTCGACGACCTATGACCAGCTGCCGCTCTCGCCCGACGTCGTGGGCGAGGCGTCGCACTTCCTGCTCGAGAACCAGTCGGCGACCGTGGCGGTGCACGAGGGGACGCCGCTCTACATCGACCTTCCCGCCTCGGTGGAGCTGGCGATCGAGTACACCGAGCCGGGGCTGCAGGGCGACCGGTCCAGCGGCGGTACCAAGCCAGCCCGACTGGAGACGGGGTACGAGATCCAGGTGCCGCTGTTCATCACCACCGGCGAGAAGGTCAAGGTCGACACCCGCTCAGGCGACTACCTCGGGAGGGTGTAGTCCGGTGTCGGCACGGACGAAGGCGCGGCAGCGGGCGCTCGAGGTCCTCTACGAGGCCGAGCTGCGCGACCGGTCACGGCTCAGCACCCTCGCGGATCGGCGTGACGCCGCCGATCCGCCCATTTCGGACTACACCGTCCGGCTCGTCGAAGGGGTGGAGACACACGCCGAACGCCTGGACGAGCTCCTGGGCGAGCACGCCAAGGGGTGGAGCCTCGCGCGGATGGCGCCCGTCGACCGCAACATCCTCCGGCTCGGGGCCTATGAGCTTCTCTACGCCGACGACGTGCCTGACCCGGTGGCGATCAGCGAGGCCGTACGCATGGCGCGGGAGCTGTCCGGCGAGGAGGCTCCAGCGTTCGTCAACGGGCTCCTGGCGCGGCTGCTCGAGCTCAAGCCAACCCTGCTGACCTGACGATGGGACAGCCGCCCCGCCACGAACCCGTGGCAGGGCGGCTGTGTTGATCGCTCCGCCGACGCACTTACCTGGACGGGCCAAGGGCGCCGCAGAGGGAGCAGGGTGCGCGGCGCGGCCCTCGCTCAGCTCTCGTCGTCGGAGACGGCCTCGGCCGCTTCGGCGTTCAACACACCCCACGCGACCAGCCGGTCGGCGAGGATGCTGGGCCGCTCGTCGTAGATCACGGCCAGGGTGCGCATGTCCTCCTGGCGGATCGAGAGCACCTTCCCGTTGTAGTCGCCGCGCTGTGCCTGGATGGTCGCGGCATAACGGGCGAGCGGGGCGACCTCGACTCCTTCGAGCTGGCCGAGGCGTTCGAGGTCGAGGACGAGCCGCGGCGGCGGCTCGGCGGCGGCGCCGATCGGACCGACGCCGGGGAGCAGCTCGGTGATCGGTACGCCGTAGAACTCCGCTAGCTCGGACAGCTTCTGGACGGTCACGGCACGGTCTCCGCGCTCGTAGGAGCCCACCACGACCGCCTTCCAGCGGCCCTTGGACTTCTGCTCGACCCCGTGGAGGGAGAGCCCCTGCTGCTGCCTGATGGCGCGGAGTTTCGCACCCAGGGACCTGGCGTAGTCGCTCGGCATCCGTGCTCACTCATCCTTGATCTTCGAGGGACACGGAGACGCCGCGTCCAAGATGGTCACGGAGCGTGACGGTAACCCGGAGCGACCTCCACGTCAAGCCGACGCGACGGAACTGGACCGTTCTGACGATCTTCACGCGCCTGGCGACACGCCGGCGGTACCCGACTTCGGCCGGCTGGCTGCTACCGTCTCAATCGTTGTCCGACATCCTTTAACGACCCGTCCAGAGAGGCGGGGAAGGAGGTTCGGCAGGTGCCTGCTGCCCATGATCCGCAGCACAGGACCGCCGCCGCGTCCCGCGCCCCGGTCAACGCCCGTGACGGCACGGCGCGTGAGGTCCTCGACGAGGCCGACATCTCCCGCGCGCTCACCCGCGTCGCCCACGAGATCCTCGAACGCAACAAGGGCGCCCGCGAGGTCGTCCTGCTCGGCATACCCAGCCGCGGGGTCGAGCTGGCCCGCCGGATCGGCGAGCGGATCGCCGCGGTGGAGGGCTCCTTCGGCGGGATCGGCGCCCTCGACGTCACGATGTACCGCGACGATCTCCGGATGCGCCCCACCCGCGCCCTCGGCTACACCGACATCCCTGACGGCGGCATCGACGGCCGCGTGGTGGTCCTGGTCGATGACGTCCTCTTCTCGGGCCGGACGATCCGCGCCGCACTCACCGCCCTGGACGACATCGGCCGTCCCCGGGCGGTCCAGCTCGCCGTTCTCGTCGACCGGGGGCACCGCGAGTTGCCGGTCCGGGCCGACTTCGTGGGCAAGAACCTCCCGACCGCTGCACAGGAACGCGTGACCGTGCTCCTGCGGGAGTCCGACGGCCGCGAGGCCGTCGTGATCGCGAAGGACCCGACCGCGGGGGAGGCGACACCGTGAAGCACCTGCTCTCGGCAGGCGATCTCGACCGGGACGAAGCCCTGCTGGTGCTCGACACGGCAGAGAAGCTGCGCGAGCTCGCCGACCGGCCGATCAAGAAACTGCCCACCTTGCGCGGGCGTACGGTCGTCAATCTGTTCTTCGAGGACTCGACCCGCACGAGGATCTCGTTCGAGGCGGCCGCCAAACGCCTGTCCGCGGACGTGATCAACTTCTCCGCCAAGGGGTCGAGTGTGGAGAAGGGCGAGAGCCTCAAGGACACCGCGCTCACTCTCGAGGCCATGGGGGCCGATGCCGTCGTCGTCCGGCACTGGGCAAGCGGGGCACCACACCGGCTCGCGTCATCCGGATGGATCCGCAGCAGCGTGGTCAACGCTGGGGACGGTACGCACGAACACCCGACGCAGGCGCTCCTCGACGCGTTCACGATGCGCCGCCACCTGGGCGCCCTGGACGGGCGTCGGGTCGCGATCGTCGGCGACGTCCTGCACAGCCGGGTGGCGCGCTCCAACGTCCTACTGCTCGCCACCCTGGGCGCCGACGTCACGCTCGTCGCGCCGCCGACACTGCTCCCGGTGGGCGTGGAGAGCTGGGCATGCGCGACGTCGTACGACCTCGACTCCCTGCTCCCGAAGACCGACGTCGTGATGATGCTGCGGGTCCAGCGCGAACGCATGCCGCATCCCCCCGGGAGCGCCCCCGGACCTCCAAGCCCGGCGTTCTTCCCGAACGCACGCGAGTACAGCCGCCGCTACGGGCTGGACGCCGCCCGGATGGCCGCGCTGCCGGAGCATGCCCTCGTCATGCATCCGGGTCCGATGAACCGTGGCATGGAGATCTCGGCCGACGTGGCCGACTCTTCCCGGTCGGTGATCGTGGAGCAGGTCACCAACGGCGTCGCGGTGCGGATGGCGGTGCTCTACCTGCTGCTGGCCGGTGGGGTTCCGGCCACGGACGAGACCGTGCCCGAGCAACGAAGGCGAGAGCAAGCATGAGCGCGAGGAGCCCCCACCGAGGTACGCCGAGGTACGAGGTGTGCCGGAGTGAGGCACCGCAGCGGTCATGCGAAAGGGGAACGGCATGAGCGAGCGAATCAGTAGGCACAGCAGGAAGTCCTACGTTCTTCGCGGCGGACGCCCGTACGGCGGCGATCCCACCGATCTGGTCCTCAAGGACGGCGTGATCGCCGAGATCGGGCAGAACCTGTCCGGGCCGCGCGCCGGCACGGTCGACGTCACCGGTCTCGTCGTGCTGCCAGGTCTGGTCGACCTTCACACGCACCTGCGTGAGCCCGGCCGGGAGGACGCCGAGACGGTCGAGTCCGGCACGGTCGCCGCCGCGAGGGGCGGCTATACCGCGGTGTTCGCGATGCCCAACACCGATCCGGCGGCCGACACGGCGGGGGTCGTCGAGCAGGTCTACCGGCTGGGTCAGGACGCCGGGCACTGCGACGTCCAACCCATCGGTGCCGTCACGGTCGGTCGAGCGGGCCGGCAACTCGCCGAGCTGGGGGCGATGGCGGAGTCAGCGGCCAGGGTGCGGGTCTTCTCCGACGACGGAGACTGCGTCTCCGATGCGGTACTGATGCGCCGGGCGCTGGAGTACGTCAAGGCGTTCGACGGTGTGATCGCTCAGCACGCGCAGGAACCCCGGCTGACCGAGGGCGCCCAGATGAACGAAGGTGCGCTCTCCGCCACTCTCGGCCTGCCGGGCTGGCCGGCGGTGGCGGAGGAGGCGATCATCGCCCGCGACGTCCTGCTGGCCGCACACGTCGGCTCCCGGGTGCATGTCTGCCACCTGTCGACCGCCGGATCGGTGGAGATCGTGCGCTGGGCCAAGAGCCGTGGTTACCCGGTGACGGCGGAGGTGACACCGCACCACCTGTTGCTCACCGAGGACCTGGTGGCGAGCTATGACCCGATCTACAAGGTCAATCCGCCGCTGCGTTCGGCGTCGGACGTGGAGGCGCTTCGCGCCGCCCTGGCCGACGGCACGATCGACTGCGTGGCAACCGACCATGCGCCACATCCGGTCGAGGACAAGGAGTGCGAGTGGGCCGCCGCGGCGATGGGGATGGTCGGGCTGGAGACGGCGCTCAGCGTGGTCCAGCAGGCGATGGTCGACACCGGGCTGCTCGACTGGTCGGGGGTCGCCGACCGGATGGCCTACCAACCGGCGCGGATCGGTCGCCTCGGTGGACAGGGCCAGCCGCTCGAGGTCGGGGCGCCGGCCAACCTGACGCTCTACGATCCGGCCGCGCCCTGGGTGGTCGAGCCGGCCGACCTGGTGAGCAGGTCACGGAACACCCCCTACGCCGGTACGACACTGCCGGGCCAGGTTGTGGCGACGTTCCTGCGGGGACGGCCGACGGTGCTTGACGGGAAGCCCCAGTGACGGCGTACGCGGACGAGGGCGGCAGGCAGTCCAGGACCACCGGGCCGCCGGCGCTGCTCGTCCTGGAGGACGGCCGGGTCTTTCGCGGTCATGCCTACGGCGCGGAGGGAGAGACCTTCGGCGAGGCGGTCTTCGCCACGGGCATGACGGGCTACCAGGAGACGCTGACCGACCCGTCGTACCACCGGCAGGTCGTGATCCAGACCGCGCCCCACATCGGCAACACCGGGGTCAACGACGAGGACCCGGAGTCCCGCCGCATCTGGGTGGCGGGCTACGTCGTGCGCGACCCCGCGCGGGTGCCGTCCAATTGGCGGTCGCGGGGGAGCCTCGCCGACGCGCTGGCCGCCGACGGTGTGGTCGGGATCGCGGGCATCGACACCCGCGCGCTCACCCGGCACCTGCGCGAGCGAGGTGCGATGCGGGTCGGCATCTCCAGTGTCGAGCGCGATCCGCGGGCGTTGCTGGCGCGCGTGCTCGGCGCGCCCACCATGAAGGGCGCGGCGCTGGTCGACGAGGTGACGACGCCCGAGCCCTATGTCGTCCCCGCGCAGGGCGGGAAGAGGTTCACGGTCGCCGCGGTCGACCTCGGTATCAAGGCGATGACCCCGCACCGGATGGCCGAGCGGGGGATCGAGGTGCACGTCCTGCCGTCGACGTCCACGCTCGACGACGTGCTCGCGGTCGAGCCCGATGGTGTCTTCATGTCCAACGGACCCGGTGACCCCGAGCCGCTGGAGCACGCCGTGGGAGTCCTCCGAGGAGTCCTGGCGGCGGGCAAGCCGTTCTTCGGCATCTGCCTGGGCAACCAGGTCTTCGGCCGGGCCCTCGGCTTCGGTACGTACAAACTCCCGTTCGGCCACCGCGGCATCAACCAGCCCGTGCAGGACCGGACGACCGGCAAGGTCGAGGTGACGGCCCACAACCACGGCTTCGCCGTGGACGCGCCGGCGGACCGTCCCACGGAGACGGCATACGGCACCGCGACCGTCAGCCACGTGTGCCTGAACGACCGGGTCGTGGAGGGTCTGGAGCTCCGCGACGGCAAGGGCGCGTTGACGGCGTTCTCGGTGCAGTACCACCCCGAGGCCGCGGCCGGCCCGCACGACGCCGCGTACCTCTTCGATCGCTTCACCGATCTCATGGCAACCGGAGGGAGTGCAGGCTGATGCCCAGGCGTACGGACATCTCCTCGGTTCTCGTCATCGGCTCCGGGCCGATCGTGATCGGCCAGGCATGCGAGTTCGACTATTCCGGAACCCAGGCATGCCGGGTCCTGCGCGACGAGGGTCTGCGCGTCGTCCTGGTCAACTCCAACCCGGCGACCATCATGACCGACCCGGAGTTCGCGGACGCGACCTACGTCGAGCCCATCACCCCGGAGTACGTCGAGAAGGTCATCGCGGCCGAACGCCCGGACGCGCTGCTTGCGACCCTCGGCGGCCAGACGGCCCTCAACGCCGCGGTCGCGCTGCACGAGTCCGGCGTCCTCGCGAAGTACGGCGTGGAGCTGATCGGTGCGTCGATCGAGGCGATCCAGCGGGGTGAGAACCGCGAGTCGTTCAAGCGGATCGTCGAGGAACTCGGCGCCGAGGTGGCGCAGAGCCGGATCTGTCACACCCTCGCGGAGTGCCTCGCCGCGGCGGAGGAGCTGCGCTATCCGGTGGTCGTCCGTCCGTCGTTCACGATGGGCGGGGCAGGCTCTGGCATGGCCTACGACGCCGAGGACCTGCACCGGATCGCGGGCGCGGGCCTCGCGGCGAGTCCGACCACCGAGGTCCTGCTGGAGGAGTCGATCCTCGGCTGGAAGGAGTACGAGCTCGAGGTCATGCGCGACCGGGCGGACAACGTGGTCATCGTCTGCTCGATCGAGAACGTCGACCCGATGGGCGTGCACACGGGCGACTCGGTGACGGTCGCTCCGGCCATGACGCTGACCGACCGCGAGTACCAACACATGCGCGACATCGCGATCGGGGTCATCCGCGCGGTCGGGGTCGACACCGGTGGCTGCAACATCCAGTTCGCGGTCGACCCACGCGACGGCCGGATGATCGTCATCGAGATGAACCCGCGGGTGTCCCGGTCGAGTGCGCTCGCCTCCAAGGCGACCGGCTTCCCGATCGCCAAGATCGCCGCGAAGGTGGCGCTCGGCTACACCCTCGACGAGATTCCGAACGACATCACCTCTGCGGGCGACTACGGCACGCCCGCGTCCTTCGAGCCGACGCTCGACTACGTGGTGGTGAAGGTGCCGCGGTTCGCGTTCGAGAAGTTCCCGCACGCCGACCCGACCCTCACCACGCACATGAAGAGCGTCGGTGAGGCGATGGCGATCGGGCGGAACTTCACCGAGGCGCTGCAGAAGGCGCTGCGGTCGATCGAGAAGCGCGCCGCCATCCTGTCCTGGGTGGGTGAACCTCGCGACAAGGACGAGTTGCTCGCGCTCATTCGTACACCCCACGACGGGCGGCTCGGCGTCGTGGTGGAAGCCATCCGGGCGGGCGCGACCGTCGAGGAGCTGTACGCCGCGAGCGGGATCGATCCGTGGTTCCTCGACCAGCTGGTCCTGCTGGGCGAGATCGCGACCGACCTCGCCGAGGCGCCCCAGCTCGCACCCGACCTGGTACGCCGGGCAAAGCGGCACGGGTTCGCCGACGCGCAGATCGGCGCGATCCGGGGCATGCGCGAGGACGTCGTACGCGGCGTGCGGTGGGCCCTTGGCATCCGGCCGGTCTTCAAGACCGTCGACACCTGTGCGGCGGAGTTCGCGGCGAAGACGCCGTACCACTACTCGAGCTACGACGAGGAGACCGAGGTCCCGAGCCGCGACCGGCCGGCGGTCATCATCCTCGGTTCGGGTCCCAACCGGATCGGCCAGGGCATCGAGTTCGACTACTCCTGCGTCCACGCCGCACTGGCCCTCGCCGACTGTCCCGACAACGACGGTGCGGGTTACGAGACCGTGATGGTCAACTGCAACCCGGAGACCGTCTCCACCGACTACGACACGAGTGACCGGCTCTACTTCGAACCGCTCACGCTCGAAGACGTGCTCGAGGTCGTGCACGCCGAGCAGCAGGCCGGCCCCGTCGCCGGTGTCGTCTGCCAGCTCGGCGGCCAGACACCGCTCGGCCTCGCCCAGGGACTCGAGGACGAGGGCGTCCGGATCGTCGGCACCACGCCGGAGGCGATCCACCTCGCCGAGGAACGCGGAGCGTTCGGACGCGTCCTCGCCGACGCCGGACTGCCCGCGCCGAAGCACGGTACGGCAACGTCCTTCGCGGAGGCGAAGGCGATCGCCGACGAGATCGGGTTCCCCGTGCTCGTGCGTCCTTCGTACGTCCTGGGCGGGCGCGGCATGGAGATCGTCTACGACGACAAGGCGCTGGAGTCCTACATCGCCCGGGCGACCGCGATCTCGCCGGAGCATCCGGTACTCGTCGACCGGTTCCTCGACGACGCGGTCGAGATCGACGTGGATGCGCTCTACGACGGCGAGGAGCTGTTCCTCGGCGGCGTGATGGAGCACATCGAGGAGGCCGGTATCCACTCCGGCGATTCGGCTTGCGCCCTGCCACCGATCACCCTCGGCCGGGAGGAGATCGACCGGATCCGCGTCTCGACCGAGGGAATCGCGCGCGGTGTCGGCGTCCGCGGCCTGCTCAACGTGCAGTACGCACTGGCTGGCGACGTGCTCTACGTCCTCGAAGCCAACCCGAGGGCTTCGCGCACGGTCCCGTTCGTCTCGAAGGCCACCGCGACCCCGCTGGCCAAGGCGGCGGCCCGGGTCATGCTCGGCGCGACCATCGCCGATCTGCGGGCCGAGGGTCTGCTGCCGGCGTCCGGCGACGGCGGCCACCTCCCACCCACCGCCCCCATCGCGGTCAAGGAAGCCGTCATGCCGTTCAACCGCTTCCGTACCCCCGACGGCCGCACCGTCGACACCCTGCTCGGCCCTGAGATGCGTTCCACCGGCGAGGTCATGGGCATCGACGCCGGCTTCGGCGTCGCCTTCGCGAAGTCTCAGGCCGGCGCCTACGGCGGTGCGCTCCCCACCAAGGGGCGGGTCTTCGTCTCCGTGGCCAACCGCGACAAGCGGCACATGATCTTCCCGGTCAAGCGCCTCGCGGACCTCGGCTTCGAGATCCTCGCGACCGAAGGAACCGCGGCCGTGCTGCGCCGCAACGGCGTCGTCGCCACCGTCGTCCGCAAGGCGACGCAGGGACCGGGCCCGGCGGGAGAGCCGACCATCGTCCAGCGCATCATCGACGGCGAGGTCGACCTCATCGTCAACACCCCGCGCGGCACGACGTCCGGCGGTAGTCCGCGCATCGACGGCTACGAGATCCGGACCGCCGCCATCATGGGCAGCATCGCCTGCATCACCACGGTGCAGGGTCTCGCCGCGGCGGTGCAGGGGATCGAGGCGCTGCGAGCCGGCGAGATCGGGGTGCGGTCGTTGCAGGACTGGGCACGAGCACTACGGGAGGACCAGTGAGTCGACAGCTCCTCGAGGAGGACCGCACGGTGGGATCGGATGTGACGCCGTTCGGGACCAGGCTGCGTGCCGCCATGGACGCGCGCGGACCCTTGTGCGCGGGCATCGACCCGCACCCGTCGCTGCTGGCCGCCTGGGGCCTGTCTGACGACCCGAGCGGTCTCGAACGCTTCGCCCTGACCGCCACGGAAGCCCTGGCGCCCCAGGTGTCAATGGTCAAGCCGCAGTCGGCGTTCTTCGAACGCCACGGCAGCCGCGGGATCGCCGTCCTGGAGCAGGTGATCGCCCTCTCCCGCGAGGCTGGCGCGATCGTGCTGTTGGACGGCAAACGCGGTGACATCGGCTCGACCGTCCGGGCGTACGCCGACGCCTATCTCGAACCGTCGTCCCCGCTCTTCGTCGACGCCGTGACCGCACACCCATACCTGGGGTACGGCTCCCTGCGGCCGTTCTTCGACAGTGCCGACCGCTTCGGTTGCGGTGTCTTCGTCCTCGCGCTCACGTCCAACCCGGAGGGCCCCGAGGTGCAGGCGGCCCGTCAGTCGGACGGACGCACCGTCGCAGGGAGCCTCCTCGACCGGATCGCCGCCGCGAACGCCGGAGCAGACCCGCTGGGCTCGGTCGGCGCCGTCGTCGGCGCCACCGTGGGGGAGACCGGGGAGGACTTCGCCCGACTCAACGGGCCCATCCTCGCGCCGGGCTTCGGCGCTCAGGGCGGGACCGCCGCGGACCTGAAACGGATCTTCGGGGCGGGCCTGCCCCACGTCCTTCCGGCCACGTCCCGCGGACTGCTCCAGGCGGGGCCGTCCATGCGGGGCCTTCGCGAAGCGGCCGCCCGCACCGCGGGAGAGCTTGCCGCCGTCCTCACCTGACGCCCACGGCCGTACGCATGCCCGCGCCGTCGTACGCATGGCCACGCCGTCCCGCAGAAGGCGTTCTGACACCATGGGCGCCATGTCTCCCCCTACCGCCGCACTGGTCGACCCCGTCCGCAAGCTCGCCCTGAAGGCCGGCGAGGTCATCCTCGAGGTCTACGCCGCCGACGATCCAGGCGCGCGGGAGAAGGCCGACCGGACGCCGGTCACGGAGGCCGACGTCCGCGCGGAGGCGGTGATCCTTGCCGGGCTCGCCGAGCTGGCACCAGACATTCCCGTCGTCGCGGAGGAGAGCGTCGCCGCCGGTCGGATTCCCGCCGAGCTGGGGACGGTCTTCTGGCTGGTCGACCCCCTCGACGGCACGAAGGAGTTCCTGTCCCGCAACGGTGAGTTCACCGTCAACATCGCCCTCGTCGAGGACGGCGTACCAGTGCTCGGTGTCGTCCACGCGCCGGCGATCGGGCTCACCTATGTCGGGGCGCCCGGACTGGCCGAGCGGACCGACGCCGATGGCACCCGGCCGCTCGAGGTCGTACCCGCACCCCCCGAGGGCTTCCGTGCCCTGGTGAGCCGCAGCCACCTGGATCCGGACACCGAGAAGTGGCTTGCCGACCTTCGGGTCGCGTCGTTCGTCCAGGCGGGGAGCTCGCTGAAGTTCTGCCGCATCGCCGAAGGCACAGCGGACGTCTATCCGCGGTTCGGCCGGACGATGGAATGGGACATCGCCGCCGGCCATGCCGTGGTCCGGGCGGCGGGCGGCACGGTACGGACCGCGGCCGGTCCGCCGCTCCAGTACGGCAAACCGGGCTTCGACAACCCGCCGTTCGTCGCGTACGGGCGTACCTCGCCGGGCTGAGCCGTTCGCCACAACGGCGTACTCCCCACCAGGATCTTGGAACCATCCTCCGCCACCGCGACGTCATATGCGCACTGTTGTCCGGTATGGGAGGAGATGTCGGTGCGACGTTCGGCAGCGGTCATGTGTGCACTCGGCCTGGCATTGGGTGCGCTCGTCGCATGCGGCGGCCAGGATGCCGCCTACTGTGACGTCCTCACCGAAGGCGTGGATCTCGCGAGCGCCGACCCCTCCGACGACAAGGGTTTCACCGCGTTGTCGAAGCAACTGGACAAGGCCGCCGATGCCGCACCGGACGAGATCAAGGAGCACTGGGTCACCCTCTCGACCACGATGAAGGCCACCCGTCAAGCCATGGACGATCCGGGCAACGCCGACAAGGCGCAGTTGGAGCAGAACCGCCAGGCGGCCGAGGAAGCCGTGAACGCCGTGTCCGTCGACGCGAAGCAGCGGTGCAACCTGGAGGTCTCCTAGCGCGTAGCGGCGACCCCTGTTTGCTGAGTAGGTCTGACCTGGGTAGGTTCGCCTTCATCGTGCACGTTCGGCGAGGTCGAGCAGCGCTCCTGCAGGTGTCGTGGCAGTTGGCGAGGGCAGGGGTGGACCCCGCTGAGCGGGCGATATGTCCGTCCAGGAAGAATCGCCGCACCTACGACCCGTCGCACAGCCTCGAGGTGACCGTCCGTGCCGCTACCTCACCTGACCCCCGAAGCTCGCCAGGCCGCCCTGGAAAAGGCCGCAGAGGCCCGCCGGGAGCGTGCCGAGGTGAAGAACCGCCTCAAGAATTCCGGCGCCTCGCTGGGCGAGGTCGTCGGCGCAGGGCAGGACTCCAACGAAGTGATCGGCAAGATGCGGGTCCACGACCTGCTCTGCGCGATGCCCGGCGTGGGCAAGGTGCGGGCACGCCAGATCATGGAACGCATCGGTATTTCCGAGACTCGCCGCGTGCGCGGGCTCGGAGCCAACCAAGTGGCTGCGCTGAAGCGTGAGTTCGGCGAATCCTGAAACCGTGCAGGAGGGGACCCCCGAGGCTCCCGCCACTGATGCCCGGTTGGCGAGGCTCACGGTGCTTGCGGGTCCCACCGCGGTCGGCAAAGGCACAGTTGCGGCAGATATCCGCAGGCATCACCCAGAGATCTGGATTTCTGTGTCCGCGACCACCCGGCGGCCTCGGCCGGGTGAGATTCAGGGGCTGCACTACTGGTTCGTCTCCGATGAGGAGTTCGACCGGATGGTCGCCGAGGGCGAGCTGCTCGAATGGGCCGTCGTTCACGGCCACGCCCGCTACGGCACCCCTCGGCGTGCGGTACTGGACATGCTCGCCTCGGGCCGGCCGGCGCTACTGGAGATCGACCTGCAGGGTGCAAGGCAGGTGCGGAAGACCATGCCGGAGGCGCTTTTCGTCTTTTTGGCCCCACCAGACTGGGACGAACTGGTACACCGCCTCACCGGTCGCGGGACGGAGACCGCCGAGGAGCAGGCGCGCCGGCTCGAGACCGCGCGCGCTGAGATTGCGGCGGAGAAGGAGTTCGACGTCACGGTTGTCAATACCGATGTCCATACTGCGGCGGAAGAGTTGGTAGCCTTAATCAGCTCCCACCCCAACTCTTCGGAGGCATGAGCGTGTCCGGCACCCAGCCAGCGGCCGAGGGCATCACCTACCCGCCCATCGACGACCTGCTCCAGAAGACCGACTCGAAGTACAAGTTGGTCTTGTTCTCCGCCAAGCGCGCTCGCCAGATCAACGCCTACTACGCCCAGCTGGGCGAGGGCCTGCTCGAGTACGTCGGACCACTGGTCGATACCCACGTCCAGGAGAAGCCGCTCTCGATCGCGCTCCGCGAGATCAACGAGAACCTTCTCTCGGTCGAGGACATCGAGCCGACGGACGAGGCACCGCCGGCCGCGTCCTGACCGTGGCCCCATGACCGTGGCCTCGTCAGCGGCCGTTCCGGCCGCACCGGTGGTCCTCGGCGTCACCGGAGGCATCGCGGCCTACAAGGCCTGCTCCCTGCTCCGTCTGTTGGTCGAGTCCGGCCATCCCGTGCGGGTCGTCCCGACCGAGAGTGCGTTGCGCTTCGTCGGCGCCCCGACCTGGGCCGCTCTGTCCCACCAGCCCGTCCACACCCAGGTGTGGGACGACGTGCACGAGGTTCCGCACGTGCGCCTGGGCCAGGAGGCCGGCCTCGTCGTGGTCGCTCCGGCCACCGCCGACCTGCTCGCCAAGGCCGCGCATGGGCTCGCCGACGACCTGTTGACGTCGACACTGCTGACGGCCCGCTGCCCGATCGTCTATGCGCCGGCGATGCACACCGAAATGTGGGAGCACGCGGCGACGCAGGCCAATGTCGCGACGTTGCGTGCCCGCGGTGCCCTGGTGGTGGAGCCGGCCGAGGGACGCCTGACCGGCGCCGACACCGGCAAGGGCCGGTTGCCGGAGCCGGAGCAGCTCTTCGAGGTGTGCCAGACGGTGCTCTCCCGCGGCGGGGGCGTACTCGACCTTGACCTGGCCGGGCGCCATGTCGTTGTGAGCGCCGGTGGCACCCGCGAGTTCCTCGACCCGGTGCGTTTCCTCGGCAATCGTTCGTCCGGCCGCCAGGGCTACGCACTCGCCCGCACCGCCGCGGCCCGCGGAGCGATCGTCACGTTGGTGTCGGCCAACAGCACCCTCCCGGACCCGGCCGGCGTCAAGGTCGTCCCAGTGGTGTCGGTGCGGGACCTGCGTGACGCCGTGCTCGCCGCGGTCCGCGACGCGGATGCGCTGGTGATGGCCGCAGCACCCGCTGACTTCCGGCCGGCCGCGTACGCCGATCACAAGATCAAGAAGACCGACGACGTCTCCGCACCCACGATCGAGCTCGTGCAGAATCCCGACGTGCTCGCCGAGATCTCCCACGATCGACCGCGCCCGGGTCTCGTGGTCGTGGGGTTCGCCGCAGAGACTGGCGACGCACATGGAACGGCGCTGGAGCACGGGCGTACGAAGCTCGCCCGCAAGGGCTGCGACCTCCTCGTGGTCAACGAGGTGGGTGCCGGTCGGGGGTTCGAGGAACCTGACAACGAGGCCGTCATCCTCGACGCCGGCGGGCCGGAGACGCAGGTTCCCCGCGGGCCCAAGGACGCGCTGGCACACCGGATCTGGGACCTCGTTGTCCAACGCTGGTCGAGCTGAGCGTCCGGCACTGGCAACCACGGCAGCACCCGAACCTGTATCGGCCGCCCACTGATCGTTATCATGCGGCGGATGGCTCTCACAGTGGGATTGGCGCTACTCGGCGTCGTCATCGCGTTCGGAGCCGGCAAGCGATGGCAACACAGCCGGCGCGCGGTCGCCGATCACAAGCTCGCCCGCACGGGCGTCCGCACGATGCGTCGGAACAAGTGGTTGTCGTTCCGCGCCTCCGTGGTCATCGTCGTTCTGCTGGTCGCCTATCTCGTCGGCGTGTTCAACCTCGCCATCGACGGTCGCGGCGCCGGCGAGCCAGGACCATCGCCGAGCCCCACTGCGAGCAGGCGCTAGACGCCGGACGTCGCCGTCGGTGCCTGCAGCTCGACCAGGCGATGCCTCAGAGCAGGGTGAGCTGCTCGGGTTCGTCCGCCCCACTCGGCCGGCTCGGGGTCGCGGCCGCGAGCGCTCTCGCCTCCGTGGGTGATGCCGGCACCTGGCGCGCCCGGTTGCGCTCGGCCTTGTCCATGCCGTGCCGGCGCACGGCCTTCTTGACCCGCTCGGTCACGTCGTGCTGGTAGTCCTTCGGCAGGTACGAACCTCGCCGGTAGAGCGCGCGGTAGCGCGGTGCCAGGTGCGGAAACGCCTGGTCCAACCAGGCGGCGTACCACTCGCGGGCACCGGGGCGCAGGTGCAGGAGCAGGGGAGTGACGCTGGCCGCACCGGACTCGGCGATCGCCGCGACGGTCGCGTCGATGGACTCGTCGGTGTCGGTGAGGAACGGCAGGATCGGCGCCATCAGGACACCTACGGTGAAGCCGGCGTCGGTCAGCGTACGGACGGCATCGAGGCGACGGCGCGGGCTCGGCGTCCCGGGTTCGACCGAGCGCCACAGCGCGTCATCGACGAAGCCGACCGAGAACGACAGTCCGACAGCTGTCACCTCCGCGGCCTCGCGGAGCAGAGGAAGGTCGCGCAGGATCAGCGTCCCCTTGGTGAGGATCGAGAAGGGATTGCGGAAGTCGCGCAGCGCACTGATGATCTGCGGCATCAGCTGGTAGCGCCCCTCGGCGCGCTGGTAGCAGTCGACGTTGGTGCCCATCGCGATGTGGTCGCCACGCCACTTCGGTGCCGCCAACTCCCGGCGTACGAGCTCACCTGCATTGACCTTGACGATCACCTTGGTGTCGAAGTCACGTCCGGCGTCGAGGTCGAGGTAGGTGTGGGTGTTGCGGGCGAAGCAGTAGGTGCACGCATGGGAGCAGCCGCGGTAGGGGTTGATCGTCCACTCGAACGGCACCCGGGAGCGCCCCGGCACCCTGTTGATGACCGACTTCGCCCGGATCTCGTAGAACGTCATCCCGGCGAAGCCCGGCGTGTCGAAGGTACGCGTCACCGCGCCCGGGAGAGCGAAGGGAAGAGCGTCGGCCGGCGCGTTGCGGATGGCCGGTCCGGTGGCTGAGCCGGCACCGTTCTGGTGGGGACTGCCGCTTCCGACCGAGCTGTCGGTGAGGTCGCGACCTTCGGGGTCGGCGAACGTGAGGTTGTCCCAGCGCACACAGGCATTCGAACACACGTACGAGCACTTGTCCAACGCCGACTCGGGTGAATCCCGCCGTCAGGAGCCGGGACGCCGCTCACGCGGTGTCCGTCCGGCGTCGGTGCCTGGTGCCAGGATGCGCCGCATGGACGAACCTTCCGACGCCGCGGGCCAAGTACTCACCCGCCAGGAGATCTCCGCTGCAGTGAGCGGGTGGGGATGGCGCTATGTCCTCGGGGTGGTGCGCACCTCGATCCAGGTGCGGTCGCTCGCCGAGGCGGCCAGGGTCGCGGCCACCGTGGTCGACGCCTGTGGTGGCGACGTCGACGGTCGCCTGACGATCGACGTGCGGCGCTTCCGCGTGGTGCTGTCCCTGCAGTCGTCGGCCACGGCCTCGATCACGTCGCGCGAGATCGAACTGGCCGGCCGCATCTCGTCGACTGTAGGTGAGCTGCAGCTGTCCACGACCCCGGACGTCGGTACGGACGCGCCACGATCGGTCCAGCTCGTGGAGCTCGGAATCGACGCGCTCGACATCGCGCTGATCCGCCCCTTCTGGAAGGCGGTGATGGGATACGCCGACGAGCCTGGCGCGTCAGGTCCGCAGGACCCGCTCGTCGATCCGATCGGCCAGGGTCCCGCGATCTGGTTTCAGCAGATGGACGCGCCACGCCCCCAGCGCAACCGCATCCATCTCGACGTCTCGGTCCCACACGACGAGGCGGCGGCTCGGATCCAGGCTGCGATGGACGCAGGCGGCAGGGTGCTCTCCGATGCGGCCGCGCCGGCCTTCTGGGTGCTGGCCGACCCCGAAGGCAACGAGGCCTGCGTCTGCACGTGGCAAGGACGGGACGGCTAGGTCGATTCCGGCGGCCCAGCCGTCGTGTGGTCCCGCGCGAGTCGTGGTTTCCAGAGGTCTCCGGTCGTCGTGTCTCACCTCTCGAACGGCCGCGTTCGACATTTTCTCCCACGCTGACGTGTGGACCGGGCCGGTGTGGTCCCTCTCGCCGGTCCGCCTGGCTTCGCTGATTTCCTCACGGTTCGTACCAACCGGACCACTGAAGGTGTCGTCACGCTCAGCATTCGGCCGGCGGCATTCAGGATGAAACGCACCCCATTGGTACGCCAGTGCCGGTGTCTCTCGTTACGCTGGGCTGCACCCACAAGACGAGCACACCTTCGTCGCGCTGGTCCAGCGCACCGCGGGCGACGCCGTCCGCGCCTTCGCACCGCCGCGGAGGCACGGTGCCACCTGACGGAACAGTGCCAACAGAAAGGACGCCCGTGTCGCGACGCCTGTTCACCTCCGAGTCCGTCACCGAGGGTCACCCGGACAAGATCGCTGACCAGATCAGCGATTCAGTCCTCGATGCCCTCCTGCGGGACGACCCGCTGAGTCGGGTCGCGGTCGAGACTCTGGTGACCACCGGCCTCGTGGTGGTTGCCGGTGAGGTCACCACGAAGGCCCAGCCCGCCATCACCCCGATCGTCCGCAATCGCATCCTCGACATCGGCTACGACTCTTCGAACAAGGGCTTCGACGGTGCGTCGTGCGGGGTGGCCATCGCTCTTGGCACGCAGTCGCCCGACATCGCCCAGGGTGTCGACGGTGCCTGGGAGGAACGCACGGACGGTTCCACCGACCCGATCGACCAGCAGGGTGCAGGCGACCAGGGCATGATGTTCGGCTTCGCCTGTGACGAGACGCCTGAGCTGATGCCGTTGCCCATCACACTGGCCCACCGGCTGTCCAAGCGACTGTCCGACGTACGCAAGGACGGCACGCTCCCTTACCTTCGGCCCGACGGCAAGACGCAGGTCACGGTCGAGTACGACGGCGACCGTCCGGTCCGCGTCGATGCCGTCGTCGTCTCCACCCAGCACGCGGCCAACATCGACCTCGACAACATGCTCACGCCCGACATCCGGACGCAGGTGGTCGAGCCCGTGCTCGGCAACTTCGACGTCGACACGTCGAGCTACCGGCTCTACGTCAACCCGACCGGGCGGTTCGAGCTCGGGGGACCGATGGGCGATGCCGGGCTCACCGGCCGCAAGATCATCGTCGACACCTACGGCGGCTACGCGCGGCACGGCGGTGGCGCCTTCAGCGGCAAGGACCCGACAAAGGTCGACCGGTCCGCTGCCTACGCCATGCGATGGGTGGCCAAGACCATCGTCGCGGCTGGGCTCGCCAAGCGCTGTGAATGCCAGGTCGCCTACGCCATCGGCAAGGCCCAGCCGGTCGGCTTCTACGTCGACTGCTCCGGCACCGAACAGGCGCCGCTCGACGTGATCGAGAAGGCCGTGCTTCAGGTGTTCGACCTTCGCCCGGCGGCGATCATCCGCGATCTGGACCTGCGGCGCCCCATCTACACCGAGACGGCTGCGTACGGTCACTTCGGGCGTCTCGAGCCGCAGTTCACCTGGGAGCAGACCGACCGCGCCGCGGACCTTCGTAGCGTCGCCGGCGTCGGCTGACACCTGAGTGGGCGTGTCCGTGAGGTGGCCTAACCTCTCGGCATGACCACCGACGACGGGGGCCGACCGGGCGGCGAGAGCAACCCAGACGACGGCGATCAGCCGGACGACGGTGGCCAACTGGCACTGGTGCGGGCGCGGGTCCGACGGACCCGCGCCCGCCCGTCACAGGCGCCCGCGCCCTCCCTGCCGATCGCGCGCGTGGCGGTCGACACACCGCTCGCCCATCTCGACCGGCCGTTCGACTACACGGTGCCCGAGCGCATGCATGAGACCTGCGTGCCGGGCTGCCGGGTGCGGGTCCGGTTCGCCGGTCAGGACCTTGACGGTTACGTTCTCGATCGGGTGGCCGAGTCGGCGCATCGGGGCCGGTTGGCTCCGCTGCGTCGAGTCGTGTCCGCGGAGCCGGTGCTCGCGCCCGAGGTGGCCCGGCTGGCGAGGTCGGTCGCCGACAGGTACGCCGGGACACTCGCCGACGTCCTGCGCCTCGCCGTACCGCCACGGCACGCGCGGGTCGAGGGTGAGTCGCGGCCCGCGCACGTCGGGGACGAGACGGACCGGTCGGGTGCGGACCGGTCGGAGCCGGCGGCAGGCGACGAACCGGCAGACAGACCGGCACAACACGAACTGGCGGGCGACGCGGACCACGGCGCGACTCGGTGCGAAGGGCCGTGGGGGAGCTATGAGGCTGGCCCGGCCTATCTCCAGGCGCTGCGTCGGGGCGATGCGCCGCGCGCCGTGTGGAGCGCTCTGCCGGGCGAGGACTGGCCACGCGCTCTCGCCACTGCGGCGGCCGTGACCCTGGCGGGTGGGCGGGGTGCCCTCATCGTCGTACCAGACCACCGTGACGTGGCGCGGCTCGATGCGGCCTGCGCGGAGGTGCTCGGCGCCGGCCAGCACGTGGTGCTCACCGCCGAACTCGGTCCCGCCGAACGCTACCGACGGTTCCTCGCGGTCCGTCGCGGGTCCGTGCGCTGTGTGGTGGGGACCCGCGCGGCGGCGTTCGCGCCGGTGGAAGCGCTCGGCCTGGTCGGCTGCTGGGACGACGGTGACGACCTGCTCGCCGAGCCTCGCGCGCCGTATCCCCACGCCCGCGAGGTCCTCCTGCTACGCGCCCATGAGCAGCGATGCGGTGCGCTCATCGGCGGGTACGCCTGCACCGCCGAGGCCGCGCAGCTCCTCGCGACCGGCTGGGCGCATCCGGTCGCAGGGAGCCGGTCGACGGTCCGGGCGCGGGCGCCGCGCGTGTCCGTGGCGGGAGAGAGCGCGGCCGAACTGGCACGCGACCCGGCGGCGCGGGCGGTTCGGCTGCCGCACCGGGCGTTCGAGGTCGCCCGCCAGGCCCTGACCACCGGACCGGTCCTGGTCCAGGTGCCTCGCTCCGGGTACCTCCCGGCGCTCGCCTGCCAGAACTGCCGGGCCGCGGCACGGTGCACAGCGTGTGCGGGACCGGTGCAGCAGTCCGGGGGCCGGGAGGTCCCGGCGTGCGGGTGGTGTGGCCGGCCCGCCGTCGCCTGGCGCTGCCCGACCTGTGAAGGTACCCGGATGCGCGCGCCCGTCATCGGTGCCCGGCGTACCGCGGAGGAACTGGGTCGGGCGTTCCCTCGCGTTCCGGTGCGTACGTCCGGTGGGCAACGGGTTCTGGAGTCGGTGGGTGCCGAACCAGCCTTGGTCGTCGCGACGCCGGGCGCGGAGCCGTTGCCGGCCGAGGGCTACGCGGCCGCCCTCATGCTCGACACCTGGCTGGCGCTGGCGCGGGCGGATCTGCGCTCCGGCGAGGAGACGCTGCGGCGCTGGCTCAACGCCGCCGCACTCGTCCGCGGTGCCGACCAGGGCGGCGCCGTCGTCGTGATGGGGGAACCCAGCGTGCCGTCGATCCAGGCACTCGTCCGGTGGAGTCCGGTCGCTCACGCGGAGCGAGAGCTCGCCGACCGCCGGATAGCGGGCTTCCCACCTACCGTCCGGCTCGCCGTCATCGAGGGCGACGGCGCGGCCGTGAGCGAACTGACCGAGTTCGCGGAGCTGCCGGAGACCGCTGAGGTACTCGGTCCCGTCCCTCACGGGGAGGACGACGGTGTACGCCTGGTGATCCGCACACCGCGGCGCGACGGCGTCCAGTTGGCGGAGGCACTCAAGACGGCGCAGGCGTCTCGCAGCGCGCGGAAGTCGGCCGGAACGGCGCGGGTCCAGATCGATCCGATCGCCTTCGGCTGAACCCCGATAGGGTCAGCAGACGTGAGTCAGTCGCACCAGCCCCACGCCGCCCACCACTCCGACCAGACCGCCCAGTCCAGCGGTCGACCCGGCGTCGCCCAGCCTGCCTCCCCTCCTGGTCGCGCGGCGTCCCCGCCCGAACGCATCGAGGCCGTCGTCTTCGACGTGGGCGGTGTGCTCCTCGACTGGAACCCGAGGCACCTCTACCGCTCGCTCCTGCCGGACGAGGAGAGCGTCGAGCGGTTCCTGTCCGAGGTCTGCACACCTGCGTGGAACGCCGAGCAGGACGCCGGCCGCACCTGGGCCGCGGCCGTGGAGGAACTGACGGCGAGGTTTCCCGATCACGCGAAGCTGATCCGCGCCTATGACGAGCGCTGGCCGGAGATGGTGGCGGGCGTCTTCGAGGAGACCGTCGCGGTCCTGGCCGATCTCCGCGCGGCAGGCGTTCCCACGTACGCACTGACGAACTTCTCGGCCGAGAAGTGGGACATCACGCTGGACATGTGGGAGTTCCTCCGCGACTTCGACGGTGCGGTGGTCTCCGGCGTGGAGCGGGTCAGCAAGCCCGATCCGGCGATCTACCAGCTCCTGTTGGATCGGCATGGCCTCAGCGCAGCGACGACGTTCTACACCGACGACGTTCCGGCCAATGTCGAAGGCGCCCGCGGGGTCGGAATCCAGGCCGAGGTCTTCGTCGACGGTGCCACCCTTCGGAGCCAGCTGGCCGCCGCCGGACTGGTGCCGGTCGACGTCAGGGCGTGAGGCGCCCTACTCCTGGTCGAAACCGAAGGCCAGGGCGTAGAGAACGGCCGTGAGGGAAAGTCCGTCGCCCATCAGTCCGGCGGCGACGATCTCCCGCAGGTCGCCTGTCGGCACCCACTCGATCCGTTCCGCCTCGCTCGGATCGGTGGGAGGGCCCACGTGAGTGGCGCCTTCTGCCGCGAAGATGTCGAAGCGCTGGTCGGAGATGCCGTTGCTCGGGTGGTAGTGCACGAGCGGGCGAAGAGCGTGGGGACGCCAGCCGGTCTCCTCCAGCACCTCACGCGCGGCGGCTTCCACGGCGGACTCGCCCGGATCGACGCGACCTGCCGGGATCTCCCATCCCCACGTGTCGGTGATGAAGCGATGTCTCCACAGCATCAGCACGCCTCGCTCGTCGTCGTGGACTACGACACCGGCGCCGGCACTGGGCGTGCGTACGACGTGGTGGTCGAAACGCTTTCCGTCGGGAAGCTCCACGTCGGCAAGCGTGAGTCGAACCCACTCACTCTCGTAGATCGGGCGTTCACCGTGAACCGTCCATCGCACCCCCGCACCCTAGATGACTCTTGCTACGGTGCGGGCCATGCCCAGCCGGCCAGACCTCTACTTCAGCGCAGACGTCGAGGCCGACGGGCCGATCCCCGGGCCCTATTCCATGCTGAGCTTCGGCCTCGCGGTCGCCGGCACCTTCGACGGAACGACCTTCCGCGCGGCCGACCCGACTGAGCGCACGTTCTACGCCGAGCTGCGGCCGATCTCCGATGACTTCGTGCCAGAGTCCCTCGCGGTGAGCGGCCTGGATCGGGACCGGCTGGTACGTGAGGGTCGCGATCCCGCGGAGGCGATGAACGCCGCGGCCCGCTGGATCGGCGAGGTCACTGCGCTTGCCGGGGAGGCCACCCCGGTCCTCGTGGCGTTCCCGCTGAGCTATGACTGGATGTGGATGTACTGGTACTTCATCCGCTTCGCTGCCGGGGGCTCACCTTTCGGGCACTCCTGGTGCATCGACCTGAAGACGACCTATGCCATCAAGGCCGGCGTCGGCGTCCGAATGGCGAGCAAGTCCCGGTTGCCGAAGGCGCTGCGATCGGGGCGCCGGCACACCCACCATGCGCTCGACGACGCCGTCGAGCAGGCGGAGTTGGCGGCGAAGCTGTTCACCTGGGACGGTACGGATGGTCGGGTGGATCAGCACGCGGACTGCGGTCCGTAGACTGGCGGCGACGCCGTCCGAGAAAGATCAAGGAGACCCGCGTGGCCGTCCAGCCCATCCGCCTGTTCGGGGACCCGGTGTTGCGGACGCCGGCCGAACCTGTGACGGACTTCGACAAGGAGCTGCGCAACCTGGTCCGCGATCTGACCGAGACGATGCTCGAGGCGCCCGGCAGCGGTCTCGCCGCGCCGCAGATCGGTGTGGGGCTGCGGGTGTTCACGTACAACGTCGAGGACGTCGTGGGCCACCTCGTCAATCCCCAGCTGGAGCTGTCGGAGGAGGAGCAGTTCGGCCCCGAGGGTTGCCTGTCGATCCCGGGCTTCAGCTTCGACTGCATGCGCGCGATGCGGGTCGTGGCGAAGGGTTTCACGATGCACGGGGAGCCGGTGACCCTCGAGGGTTCGGAGCTGCTGGCCCGCTGCATCCAGCACGAGACGGACCACCTCGACGGCATCCTTTTCGTCGACCGGCTCGACCGGCAGGCCCGCAAGGACGCGTTGCGGCTCATCCGGGAAGCCGAGTGGGCAGGCGCCGAGCCACCTCAGGTGCGGCTCTCCCCGCACGCGACCATGGGACGGGCCCTGTAAGGGCGAACAGTAGGGGGAGTCAGCTCGTGCGGTTGCTGTTTGCGGGTACACCCGATGTCGCGTTGCCCTCGTTCGAGGCGGTCCTGGCAAGTGATCACGACGTCGTGGCCGTGCTGACCAGGCCGGACGCGCCGTCGGGCCGGGGTCGCAAGCTGCACCCTTCACCGGTCGCTGAGCGGGCCGAGGCCGAGGGACTCGACGTTCTCAAGCCGGGCTCGACACGGGATCCGGAGTTCCTCGAGCAGTTGCGCGGTCTCGCGCCGGAGTGCTGTGCGGTCGTCGCCTACGGCGGACTCCTTCCGACGGCGGTGCTGGACGTGCCCCCACTCGGCTGGATCAACCTGCACTTCTCCGTCCTGCCGGCGTGGCGCGGCGCGGCGCCGGTGCAGCACGCGATCCGTTCTGGTGACACCCTGACCGGTGCGACGACGTTCCGGATCGTGGAGGAGCTCGACGCGGGTCCCACCTACGGCGTGGTCACCGAGCCGATCGGTCCGACCGACACCGCCGGTGATCTGCTCGAACGCCTGTCGCACAGCGGAGCGAGGTTGCTGGTCGAGACGCTGGACGGGATCGCGGCCGGCACTCTCGAGCCGCGTCCCCAACCTTCGGAGGATGTGACCTACGCCAGCAAGGTCGGTGTCGACGACGTACGCATCGACTGGTCACGACCGGCGTTCGCCATCGACCGGCTCGTGCGGTCGGGCACTCCGGCGCCCGGGGCGTGGACGACGTTCCGGGACGAGCGCCTGAAAGTGGGTCCGGTCACGGTCGTGACCGAGGCGGTGGAGGTGCCGCCGGGCGAGATCGTCGCCGAGAAGTCCCGCGTCCTGGTCGGCACCGGCAGCGTCCCGGTGGCACTCGGCGAGGTGCAACCCCACGGCAAGCGGCCCATGGCGGCCGACGCCTGGGCGCGAGGGGTCCATCCGCAACCCGCCGAGCGGGTCGGCTGATGCCGCGACCCGCGTCCGGCACACGGCGGCGGCAGCGCCGGACCGGGACGGCGGACAGCGCCAGGCGGGCCGCCTACGACGTCGTGCACGCGGTGTCGGCCCGGGACGCCTACGCCAACCTCACCCTCGCGTCGATCCTGCGTGAACGCGATCTGTCCGGTCAGGATGCGGCGTTCGCCACCGAGCTGGTCGGCGGGACACTCCGCTGGCGCGGCGGCTACGACGACGTCCTCGCGCGGTGCGTCAACCGCCCCTTGCCCGACCTCGACCCGGAGGTCCTCGACGTCCTGCGGATCGGTACGCACCAACTCCTGGGCATGCGGGTCCCTGCCCACGCGGCGGTGGCGACCAGCGTCGACCTCGGTCGAGACGTCGCCGGTGGCGGCGCTTCGAAGTTCGTCAACGCCGTGTTGCGGAAGGTGGCGACCCGCGATCTTGCCGGCTGGCTTGCGATGGCGGCACCGGCGTACGACGTCGATCCGGTCGGGCATCTCGCTGCGGTCCACGCGCATCCGAGGTGGATCGTCGAGGCGTTCCGCGCTGCCCTGGACGGGTCCCTTGACGAGACGGCCGCCGCCCTCGCCGCAGACAACGCACCCGCCCGGGTCACTCTGGTGGCCCGCCCGGGGCGATGCACGGTCGACGAGCTTCGTCGCGACGGCGCGGGTCCCGCGCGGTGGTCTCCGTACGCCGCGATCCTGGAGGCAGGTGATCCGCGCCGAATTCGCGCCGTCGCGCAGGGGCGTGCGGGTGTCCAGGACGAGGGGAGCCAGCTGGTGGCTCTGGCCCTCGCCGGTGTGCCCCTGAACGGAGCGGGGACCGGCACCGACTCCCGCTGGCTGGACATGTGCGCCGGCCCAGGAGGCAAGGCGGCCCTGCTCGCCGGGCTCGCGGCCGAACGCGGGGCACGGCTGCTCGCCGCCGACCTGCAGCCACACCGCGCCGCCATGGTGAATCGCGCCCTGAGCGGCGGCGCCGGCGTGCTCGGCACCGTCGTCGCCGACGGGACCGCCGGACCGTGGCGCGACGGAACCTTCGACCGGGTGCTGCTGGACGCGCCGTGCTCGGGCCTCGGAGCGCTACGCCGCCGGCCGGAGGCGCGCTGGCGGAGGTCGGCCGGTGATCCCGCGGAGCTCAGACCGCTGCAGATCCGCCTGTTGGACGCCGCCCTCGACGCCGTTCGGATCGGCGGGGTCGTCGGCTACGCGACCTGCTCGCCGCACCTGACCGAGACCCGCGAGGTCGTGGCGACCGTCCTTCGCGACCGCGGTGATGTCGAACGCGTCGACGCCAGGCCGTACCTGCCGGGCGTACCCGATCTCGGCGAGGGGCCCGACCTCACGTTGTGGCCGCACCGGCACGGCACGGACGCGATGTATCTCACGTTGCTTCGGCGTACCTGAGCAGGCCAACCGCCGCGGGCCGAAACAGTAGACTCGGCGACGTCATGGCCGTACAGATATCTCCGAGCATCCTGAGTGCCGACTTCGCGCGCCTCGCCGATGCCGCCGCCAGCGTCTCCAACGCCGACTGGCTCCATGTCGACGTGATGGACAACCACTTCGTGCCCAACCTCACCATTGGCCTGCCCGTCGTGGAGTCACTGCGGGCGGCGACGACGTTGCCGATGGACTGCCACCTGATGATCGAGGATCCGGACCGCTGGGCGCCCGCCTACGCCGAGGCCGGTGCCGCCAGCGTGACGTTCCACATCGAGGCGGCGCGCGCGCCGATCCGGCTCGCGCGGGAGCTTCGTGCCCTCGGTGCGCGGGCGGGCATGGCGCTGAAGCCCGCGACCCCGGTGGAGCCGTACGAAGACCTGCTCGCAGAGCTGGACCTGCTTCTGGTCATGACGGTCGAGCCGGGCTTCGGGGGGCAGAAGTTCCTCGATGTCTGCGTACCCAAGATCCGGCGGAGCCGCGAGCTGATCGCCAAGCACGGCGGCGAGCTCTGGCTCCAGGTCGACGGCGGTGTCTCCGCCGAGACCATCGAGCGGTGTGCGGAGGCGGGCGCCGACGTGTTCGTCGCGGGCTCGGCGGTCTTCTCCTCCGACGACCCGGGCCGCGTCATCGACGAGCTCCGCCGCCGCGCGTCGGAGGCGACCGCACGGGCGTCCTGGCAGTTCGCACGCTGATGTACTTCCGCTGCGAGCGCTACATCGTCGCGGAGGGCAAGGCCGATGCCTTCGCGTCCTTCTTCCTCCGACAGCTGCTTCCGCTGCGGGAGAAGTACGGTGCGCGGCTGGTCGGACGGTGGCAGACCGAGGACGAGGCCGACGTGCTGACGATCTGGGCGTTCGCGAGCCGGGAGGCCGCGGGGGAGGTCGACGAGCACGTCCGTGACGACCCGGGTTCGGCGGAGGCACAGGCGTTCCAAGAGCGTTACCTGGATCCGCTGTTCCACGAGGTGGCCGAGATGCCGCTGTATTCCACGGTGCCTCTGGACCGGACTGTCCTGGCCGGTCTGTCGTTCCAGCCCGTCGCCGACCGAGGCGGAGCGCCCCGCCGCTAGCCCGCGCAGTGATCACGCCGGCTGTCCGTTTTGCGACGTACTGATCGACAGCGATTGCGGCCAGCCACGGCGACGTGGTGCAGGTCATGGCCATGACGGCTCCCCGGAGTTGGCGGGACGTGCCACACTGAACGACGTACGAGCGAAAGCTCGCGCGTGCTCCGGGGTCGGTGAAATTCCGAACCGGCGGTGACAGTCCGCGACCCGGCCACAGCAGCCAGACGTTCTGGCACGTGGCCGGTGGACCAGGTGGAACTCCTGGACCGACGGTGAAAGTCCGGATGGGAGGCAGCACGCGGGATGCGACCGCGCGTCCGCCTACGTTCAGGCGTTCGATGACGCCTGCTCACCCGGGCGGCCCGCGTCGCGTCCCTCGCCTCATCCCCGGTGCCCGCTCGGGCAGAACCGGAAGGCGAGGGAGAACCGGTGTTCACCGGAATCGTCGAAGAACGCGGCGAGGTCTGCGACCTCGTACGCCTGCAGGACTCCGCACAGGTCACCATCCGCGGGCCGCTGGTCACCGGCGACGTACGCCCGGGCGACTCGATCGCCGTCAACGGGTGCTGCCTCACCGTCATAGCCGTGGGTGCCGACGGAGCTGGCGGAAAGGACGGAGAGTTCACGGCCGACGTGATGGCCGAGAGCCTGTCCCGCACGACCCTCGGGTCCGCCCGGCCTGGTGACGCCGTGAACCTCGAACGCTCCGTCCCGGTGGACGGCCGGCTCGGCGGGCACATCGTGCAAGGTCACGTTGACGGCACCGGTCGAGTCCTCAGCCGACAGTCCACGGCCCGCTGGGATCTGGTCGAGATCGGGCTGCCGGTCGAGCTGGCGCGCTACGTGGCGGAGAAGGGATCCATCGCCGTCGACGGGGTCTCGCTCACCGTCGTGGGCATCCGCGACGGCGCCGAGCCGGCGTTCACCGTCGCTCTCATCCCGACCACCCTGAAGCTCACGACCCTCGGCCTGCGGACACCCGGCGACGACGTGAACCTCGAGGTGGACGTCCTCGCGAAGTACCTCAGCAGACTGGTCCCTGAAGGAGTACGCGCATGAACTGGCTGACCTGGCTCCTGGGGGCCGAACTGCACATCGCCGGCTCGGTGATCCTGTGGCGCGAGATCATCGGCAACGGTTTCGGCCTCGCGAGCGCCATCTTCGGAATGCGCCGGCGGGTCGGGGCCTGGCCGGTCGGGATGATCGGCAACGTCCTGCTGTTCACGGTGTTCCTCGGCGGGGTCTTTGACACTCCGCAGGACAAGGACCTGTGGGGCCAGGCCGCCCGGCAGGTGTTCTTCTTCGCGGTGAGTGCGTACGGATGGTGGCGGTGGCGCCAGGCCCGTGACAGCCACGAGGCAGCCGACGGGGGAGCGGTGGCACCCCGCTGGGCAAGCGGGCGGGAGCGGCTGGGACTCCTCGCCGCGGCGGCGGTCGGCGTCACGGTGTTCACCTACGCACTCAGCCTGCTCGGCTCGTGGGGCCCGCTCGCCGACGCGTGGATCCTCACCGGCAGCATCCTGGCGACCTACGGCATGGCCCGTGGCTGGGTGGAGTTCTGGCTGATCTGGATCGCGGTCGACGCGGTGGGGGTGCCGCTGCTGTTCCTGGCCGGGTTCTATCCGTCGGCGATCCTCTACGTCGTCTACGGCGGTTTCTGTCTCCTGGGCTTCTTCACCTGGCTCCGCGTCGAGCGACGACTGGTCGGCGTACCGAGACCCGCACCAACGGCGGAGGCGCTGGCGGGTGAGCAGCCGTGACAGACCTACGCCTGGACCCGATCGACCGTGCCGTGAGCGATCTGGCAGCTGACCGGCCGGTCGTGGTGGTCGACGACGCGGACCGCGAGAACGAAGGCGACCTGATCTTCGCCGCTTCTTCGGCGACGCCAGAGTTGCTGGCGTTCACGGTCCGGCACACGAGCGGCGTGGTGTGCGTACCACTGCTGGGCGAACGCCTGGACCAGTTGGGCATCGCGCCGATGGTGGCGGACAACCAGGAGTCGATGCGGACGGCGTTCGCGGTGACCGTGGATGCGGCGGACGGCGTGACGACAGGGATCTCGGCGGCCGACCGTACCCGGACGATCCGGCTCCTCGCCGATCCCGACACCGGCCCCGCCGATCTCGTCCGGCCAGGGCACGTCTTCCCGCTGCGCTACCGACCGGGCGGGGTGCTGGCCCGGCCCGGCCACACCGAGGCGGCCATCGACCTGGCGCGTCTCGCCGGCCACCCGCCGGCGGGCGTGCTCGCGGAACTGGTGAACGACGACGGCACGATGATGCGGGGGCCGGCGTTGCGCGCGTTCGCCGACGAGCACGACCTCGCCCTCGTCTCGATCGCCGACCTGATCGCGTATCGGCGCCGCCACGAACGCCTCGTCGACCGGATGGCGACCGCCCGGCTGCCCACCGCCCACGGTGAGTTCCAGGCGATCGGTTACCGGAACACGATCGACACGTCCGAGCACGTCGCTCTCGTCAAGGGCGACCTCGCCGCCGCGGCGGCCTCTGGCGACGAGATCGTCGTGCGGGTCCATTCCGAGTGCCTCACCGGTGACGTCCTCGGGTCGCTGCGTTGCGACTGTGGTCCGCAGCTCCAGCGAGCCCTCGCCGCCATCGATCGGGCCGGCAGCGGCGTCGTCGTCTACCTACGCGGTCACGAGGGTCGAGGAATCGGCCTGCTGTCGAAGCTGACCGCCTACGACCTGCAGGACTCGGGGCACGACACCGTGGAGGCCAATCTCGCGCTCGGGTTCCCCGCGGACGCCCGTGACTACTGGGTGGCCGCCCAGATTCTCACCGACCTCGGCGTACGCACCATCCGGCTCCTCACCAACAACCCCGCCAAGCGCGCGGGCCTGGAGCACTACGGTCTGACGGTGGCAGCGGTCGAACCGCTGGCGATACCGCCCAACGGGGAGAACCTCCGTTACCTGCAGACCAAGCGGGACCGACTGGGCCATCTGCTCCCAGTACAGGAACCCGTCCCCACCGAGCAGATCGCAGGGAGGGCACAGTGAGCGGGAGTGGCGCGCCCACGATCCGGCCGGCCGCGGTGGAGGGCCTGCGGGTCGGCGTCGTCGCGGCGTCGTGGCACGACGAGGTCATGGACGGCTTGCTCGCCGGCGCGGTCCGCGCACTGGACGAGGCCGGCATCGCCGACCCGTGCATCATCCGGGTCCCGGGATCGTTCGAGCTTTCCGTCGCTGCCGCGCGCCTCGCCCGAGCGGGCATGGACGCCGTCGTGGCGCTCGGTGTCGTCATCCGCGGTGGTACGCCGCACTTCGAGTACGTCTGCCAGGCGGCCACGGTGGGCCTCACCCAGGTGAGCGTGGAGACCGGGGTGCCGGTCGGGTTCGGCGTCCTCACCTGTGACACTGCCGAGCAGGCCATCGACCGTGCCGGTCTGCCGGGCTCGCGGGAGGACCGGGGGTACGAAGCGACGCAGGCCGCGCTCGCGACGGCGGCCACCTTGCGTACGGTGGCGCCCCTCGATCGGTGAACGATCCACGGCGACGGCTCACTGACCGCGACGGGATGTTCCTCGGGTGACGTCCTGGGAGAGGGTCACCGCGGTCCGGTGGTTCGTGGTGAGGCCGTGCTCGGAGCACGGTCCGCCGGACTCCCGCGGACAGAGTACGAAGTGCTCGCAGGCCCTGGCGCGATAGAGGCGGTACGCGGCGGGAGGCTGGACCTGCTCACGCGTCATGGCATAGGCACCACGTTCGGGCGCTCCGGGATAGATCTCGAGGCCGCGGTCGAGTTCCGGCCCCGTGAGCTCCTCGCCCACGCCCGACATGTAGACGGCCTGACCTTCGCCCAAGGGCACCGCCGAGTTGAAGACGACGATGCTGAGGCGCGGGTGTCGGCTCAGGTTGCGTGAGTGGGCGGCCTCCGGTGTGGAGATCCAGTAGAAGTCGGTGTAGTCGGCGGTGCCGTAGTACACCGGCGTGGTCCAGGGGTTGCCGTCGCTGTCGACGGTGCCGAGCGTCATGTAGAGGGTGGCGTCGAGGATCGCCCGGGCGGTCGCGGCGAGTTCGTCCCGGCGGGTCGACGTGGCACTCTCGGTCGGCTCGACGTCCCGCATGGAACCTCCGGGAGATGGCACGGAAGTTGACCTTGAGCAGACTACGTGCTGTCGGCACCGGGGACCAGACGGTAGGCGGGGGCACCGCCGTTCTCTGAACGTAGGTAAGGCGCGCCGCCCGCGGGCCGTCTGGGACACTGACGCGATGACGGGCTCGCGAACGCTGTTGCTGCTGCGCCATGGCAAGGCGGAGTCGCCGACCGGGATCGCCGACCGGGACCGTCCACTCGCGGGCAAGGGGAGACGCCAGTCCGAGCATGCGGGTGCCGCGTGCCGGGCGAGCGGAGTCGTTCCCGGCCTGGTGGTGGTGTCGCCGGCTCTGCGCGCTCGGGAGACGTGGGTGGAGTTCGCCCGTGGCCTGGGGGTCGAGCCCGAGGTCGACATCGACCGCCGCGTCTACGCCAACACGATCGAGGATCTGCTCGACGTGATCACGGGTACACCGGAGGAACTCGACACGCTGATGATCGTGGGTCACAACCCGTCGATCGGCGACCTCTCGCGCCTGCTGGACGAGGACGAGTCCCGGCGACGCGGCACCGCCGTCGCGGACGGGTATCCCACGGGGGCGTTGACGATCTTCGACCTCGACGTGCCGTGGGCTCTGGTGGCACCGGGGACCGGTCGCCTGCGCGCGGTCGTACGGCGCTGATCAGCCGCCGTACCCGGACCCGTCGAGCGTGTCATGGCCTGGCTCGCCGAGCTCCCCGTCCGCGGCGTCGATCTCCTCGCGGGTGATGCCGAGGAGGTAGAGGATCGCGTCGAGATACGGGACCGACACCGCCGTGTCCGCCGCCTGGCGTACGACCGGCTTGGCGTTGAAGGCCACCCCGAGTCCCGCGACGGCGAGCATGTCGAGGTCGTTGGCGCCGTCTCCGATCGCGACGGTCTGGGACAGCGGCACGCCCGCCTGCTCCGCGAAGCCGTGCAGGGCCTCGGCCTTGCCGGGTCGGTCGACGATCGGTCCGACCACCCGGCCGGTCAGCACGCCGTCGGCGACCTCCAGCAGGTTGGCCGCTACGAAGTCGATCCCGAGTTCGGCCGCGATCGGTTCGACGATCTGGGCGAACCCACCGCTCACGACGCCGACCTGGTAGCCGAGGCGGTGGAGAGTACGCAGCAGGGTCCGGGCACCGGGCGTGAGCCTGATCTCCTGGCGGACCTCGTCCATCGCCCGGGCATCGATACCGGCCAGCAGCGCCACCCGCTGGCGGAGGGACTCGGCGAAGTCCAGTTCACCCCGCATGGCGGCGGCGGTCACCCGCGTCACCTCGTCCAGGCAGCCGGCCCGGGAGGCGAGCATCTCGATGACCTCGCCCTGGATGAGGGTCGAGTCGACGTCGAGGACGACGAGGCGCTTGGCGCGGCGGTAGAGCCCGGCGGGTTGGACGGCCACGTCGACCTGCTGTGCGGCTGCCTCGATCGCAAGAGCGCTGCGCAACTGCAGCGGATCGGCGCCGGAGACGTCGAGTTCGATGGCGATCACGGGATAGCGGGCGATCCGGATGATCCGGTCGATGTTGCCGCCGGTGTCGGCGATCCGCCCCGCGATGGCGGCGACCGCGCCCGGGTCGAGCGGATGGCCCAGGACGGTGACGTGGCTACGTCCGTGTGCCCGCGGCAGGTTGTCGCCGGCGCCGGACTGCACCTCGACATCCATCGAGAGGTCGCGCGCGACGTCCTCGATCGCCTTCCGCAGCCGGGCGTCGTCCCGTGGCGTGGTCACCAGGACGCCGAGGACGAGCCGGCCGCGCAGGACGACCTGTTCGACGTCCAGCACCTCGACCGAGAACGGCGACAGGGCGTGGAAGACAGCAGAGGTCACACCGGGACGATCGTGTCCGGTGAGGGTGAGAAGGAGGGTTCGATCGGGCTGCAGCGCACTCGGCACTCCCGCAACGTTAGCGGTGCCCCGCGACGAGGCCGGGCTCAGACCCCACCGGTGACGTCCTGCCCCGACAGCGCGAGTGCCCATGCGAGGCAACCGAACGCCGCCGTCACCGTCACGGCCCGTACGACGTTCCAGCGCACCCACCGGTCCTCGAAGCTCGCCCGGACGGCCGCGAGATCGGGGATCCCGTCCGGGTCACCGGCTGCCGCGAGCGCATTGTTGAGGGGGATGTTGATCCCTCGGGTGAGACCGAGTTGGACGCTGTAGAGCACGAGGGCGGCGGCGACCCACGGCAGGACCCGGCGGTCGCCGAGATGCAGGACCACGGCGAGCAGGGTCAGGACGAAGGCACCGAGGAAGGTGGCAAGGAACCACGGGTTGATGATCTTCAGGTTGATCCACTGCATCGCGCTGACGAAGGTCCGGTCATCGGTGTGCCGGAGGCCGACCATGACCGAGCAGGCCCAGGCGTAGAAGAAGCCGGCACTCAGCCCCGTGATCAGCGTGGCGACGAGGAGGACGACCGTCGGGAACGGGATCGACATGGACCATAGTGAAGCGCCTCGACGGTGGGGCGCGCCATGGCTGAAGCGCTCGGGCTCATGTCTCGGCGTGGCACTCGGGTTCCGGGCGCGTTGGCCGTGGCGTCGATCGCGGACCCGGCGCGCCGCCGTTGCCGCCGTCAGCCCCTTCCGAGGAACGGCATCCCGGTCGCCATGACCGTCATGAACGGCACGTTGGCGTCCAGCGGCAGGCTCGCCATGTAGGCCACGGCGCGCCCGACGTCGTTCACGTCCATCGTCGGCTCGACGCGGATCGACCCGTCGGGCTGGCGTACGCCGTCGGCCATGCGGGCGGTCATCGGGGTCTCGGCGTTGCCGATGTCGATCTGGCCGCAGGCGATGCCGTGGTCCCGCCCGTCGAGGGCGGTTGCCTTGGTGAGCCCGGTGATCGCGTGCTTCGTCGCGGTGTACGGAGCCGACTGAGGGCGTGGCGTGTGCGCGGACAGCGAACCGTTGTTGATGATTCGGCCGCCGCCGGGTGTCTGGCTCTTCATCAGGCGTACGGCCTGTTGCGTGCAGAGGAACGCACCGGTGAGGTTGACGTCGACGACGGCCTGCCAGTCGGTGAGCTCGAGGTCTTCGAGGGGCACGGCTGGGGCGTTCCGGCCGGCGTTGTTGACCAGGAGGTCGAGCCGGCCATAGGTCGTGCGGATCGCGGCGAACAGGGACTCCACCGCGCCCGGGTCGGCGACGTCGGTGGGTACGGCGAGACCCTCATGACCGGCGGCCCGCAGCTCGTCCGCGAGGTCGTGCAGAGGCTGGGGACGTCGACCGGCCAGCGCCACCGACCAGCCGTCCCGGGCCAGCGCGAGGGTGATGGCACGGCCGACGCCGGTGCCGGCCCCGGTGACAAGGGCGATCTTGTGAACCATGAAATTTCCCCTCGGTCCAGGCGGTTGGCGAAGGTATGAGTACGACCCAGGAGCGGCCGCGGGTCGAGACCGGCGCGAAGCGGGTCCGAGCCTACTTCGGCGGCGAAGTCGTGGCCGACACGGTTGAACCGGTTCTGGTATGGGAGATCCCCTACTATCCGGCTTACTACCTTCCGGCGAAGGACGTCCGTACGGATCTGCTGACGCCGGGCGGCGAGGGGCACCACTCGGAGCGCCTTGGCGACGGGACGTCGTACACCCTGAGAGTCGGCGCCAAGGAGGCGACGGGCGCGGCCTTGCGCTACCTCGACTCTCCGGTCGAGGAGCTGCGGGATCTCGTCCGCCTGGACTGGGACGCGATGGACGCGTGGTTCGAGGAGGACGAGGAGGTCTTCGTCCACCCGCGGAGTCCGTATGCCCGGATCGACGTCCTTGCCAGCTCCCGGCACGTCCGGGTGGAGGTCGACGGCGTGACGGTCGCGGAGTCCGCGCATCCGACCCTGCTGTTCGAGACGGGGCTTCCGGTGCGCTACTACCTGCCGAAGACGCACGTACGGATGGACCTGCTGACGCCCTCGGCGACGGCGACCCACTGCCCGTACAAGGGCCAGGCGGAGTACTGGTCGGTGACCGTCAACGGCACCGAACATCCCGACCTGGCGTGGTCCTACCGCACCCCCCTGCCGGAGAGCCAGAAGGTCGCCGGGTTGATCGCGTTCTACGACGACAAGGTGGACGTCTACGTCGACGGAGTGCTCCAGAAGCGTCGCTAGGGGTGTTGGCACCAGACGCTCCTGGCCTGGCCGCTCCTGGCCGACCGGCCGCGCCCCGCTTGTCGTGACATCTGAGGTGTGCCGATGGTGGAGGCATGACGATCCGAATCGCGATGCTCGGCGCCGGCTCCCTCGGCTTCACCCGCCGGCTGGTGCGCGACATCCTCACGGTGCCCGAGCTGGCCGACACGACGTTCGCGTTCTACGACATCAACGAGCGCAACCTCGAGATGGTGACCCAGCTGGTCCGGCGCGACATCGACGCCAGTGGTCTGCCCGCCGTGATCGAGCCGACTCTGGACCGCCGCGGCGCTCTCGACGGCGCCGACTACGTCTTCTCGGTGATCCGTCAAGGTGGACTTGACGCGTTCCGGACCGACATCGAGATCCCGTTGAAGTACGGCGTCGACCAGTGCGTGGGCGACACCCTGTGCGCCGGCGGCGTGATGTACGCCCAGCGGACCATCCCCGCGCTGCTCGACTTCTGCAAGGACATCCGCGAGGTCGCGGGGCCCGACGTGCTGTTCCTGAACTACTCCAACCCGATGGCGATGAACACCTGGGCGTGCAACGAGTACGGCGGGGTGCGGACCGTCGGGCTCTGCCACGGCGTCCAGGGCGGGCACTGGCAGATCACCCGGTGCATCGAGCACTGGGCCAAGCGCGAGGGCATGATCGGCCCGGACGAGACGCTGCACCGCAGCGAGGTCGACATCATCGCGGCCGGGATCAACCACCAGACGTGGTACGTCAAGGCGCAGTGGCGCGGGATCGACATGATCCCGAAGATGCTGGAGCTGTTCCAGAGGCACCCGACGTACCCGGAGACCGAGAAGGTCCGGATCGACGTACTCCGGCGGTTCGGCTACTACAGCACCGAGTCCAACGGCCACCTGTCGGAGTACGTCCCGTGGTACCGCAAGCGGGTCGAGGAGATCCCCGACTGGATCGACCTGTCCAGCTGGATCAACGGCGAGACCGGCGGCTACCTCCGGGTGTGCACCGAGGGGCGGAACTGGTTCGAGACCGACTTCCCGAACTGGATGAAGGAGGACCCCAAGCCGATCACCGCCGAGGGCCGCAGCGAGGAGCACGGGTCGTACATCATCGAGGGGCTGGAGACCGGCCGGGTCTACCGTGGGCACTTCAACGTCGTGAACGACGGCGTCATCACCAACCTGCCGCAGGGCAGCGTGATCGAGGTGCCGGGGTACGTCGACCGCAACGGCATCAACGTTCCCGTCGTCGGCGACCTCCCGCTGGCGTGTGCGGCCACCTGCGCGGCGAGCATCCGGGTGCAGGAGATGGGCAAGGAGGCGGCGGTCCACGCCGACGTCACCCTGCTCAAGCAGGCGATGCTCCACGACCCGCTGGTCGGCGCGGTCTGCAACCCCGAAGAGGTCTGGCAGATGACCGACGAGATGCTCGTGGAGCAGGCGCGGTGGCTGCCGCAGTACGCCGAGGACATCCCGGCCGCCCGTCAACGCCTCCTTGACGCCGAACGGCACGGCACCCGGGTCAAGACCGTCACCACCGAGGGCGCCGCCCGGCTGCACACCAAGACCGTCGAGGAGATGGCCGCAGACCGCGAACGTTCCCGCGCCAACGCGGCCGCGGCCGACAAGGCCGGCATGACGAAGACCAGTTGACAGTGAAGCCACTGGCGACAGCGCCGACCGGTGACCACTTCCGCGCGGACGGCTCACCGGTCGTGCCCTGTGCGGACACGGTGTGGGCGGCGTTCACAGACGCGCGCCCGGACGAGTGGGAGAGTTACCTCTCGCTCCGGCGCAGCCAGGGCTTCGACACGATGCTGATCAGCGTCCTGCCGATCCTGCACGACCGGAGCGTGCACGAGACGACCCGCGAGCCCTACCCGCTCCGCGACGACGGGACGTACGACTTCACCGCGCCCGACGCGGACTACTTCACGACCGCGCAGGAGATGGTCGAGCGAGCCGCGGAGCAGGGCATTCGGGCGGCGCTTGTCGCGCTGTGGTGCACCTACGTGCCGGGCACCTGGGGCTCGGACCGGAACCCACACGCCGTGATGTCGCAGCAGGAGACGGCGAACTATCTCGAGCTGCTGACGAGGACGTTCCATGCGTACGACCCGATCTACATAGCGAGCGGGGACGACAAGTTCGCGACGCCGGAAGCCGTGGAGCGCTACGCCTGGACGTTGGGCCAGCTTGCCAAGCTCGCGCCCGACTGCCTCACCACCCTCCACTCGACACCTGACACCGACCTGCCGGCGACACTCGCCGACTCGCCCGACCTCGACTTCTACAGCTACCAGTCGGGTCACGGACACGGGCACCAGGCGAAGGCGTACGACCTGGCCGAGCTCTACCTGGGCAAGCCCGTCCGCCGGCCCATCGTGAACCTGGAGCCGTGTTACGAAGGACACGGCTACGGGCAGGGGCTTGGGCGCTTCACCCGTGACGACGTACGCCGGGCGACGTGGTGGAGCCTGCTCGGCGGCGCCTCGGCCGGCATCGGCTACGGCGCGCACGGCCTGTGGGGATGGCACCGGCCGGGCAGCCGGTTCACCAGCGGCGCATGGTCGGGGGAGCCCTTCACCTGGAACGTCGCGCTCCAGTTCGACGGTGCGTGGGACGTGGGGTTCGCGCGGTCAGTCGTGGAGGACCATGGCCTCTACCGCTGTGCGCCGAGGCAGGACCTGATCGCGACCTCGCCGCCGGGCGTGCGGGTCGCGGCGACGCCCGACCTGGCGACCGTCGCCGTGTACGTTCCCCATCCGTTCGACGTCGAGTTGGGTGTCGACCTCGGTGGGTACGCCGTGACCGCCTGGGACCTCGGCGACCGGCGCCGGGTCACCCCTTCGCTGGGGACCGGGGCGACTGGGACCGTTCTCCGGCAGCCGGCGTACCTCAGCGACACGGTCTATCTCCTCAGCGGCTGACCTGACGCGGCTGACCGGGCACAGGACGCGCAGGCTCACCGCGGCGGACCACAGGCGGCGACCAGTGCTCGCCGGGCGGCGCGGTCGCGGCGGCGGCGCGCCGGGCGGCGCGAGTCCGCCTCGAACGCCGTCACCGCGCCGCCGTCGTCGACGAGGGCGAGTTCGCAGACGAGGAGGCACCGGCGGGCTCGCGCTGCCAGCTCGTCGGCGCGGGGCGGGTAACCCGCCGGAAGGCCGTCATGTGCCTTGCGGCCAACGGATCGCAGATCGACAAGTGCCTCGGCGACCCCCGGCCGCCAGCGCGCGACGTCGAGGCCGGCCAACGCCTCGATGACGTCCTGCAGGGTCTGGGCGAGTTCCATCGTGACGTCGGCGAGGTCGAGAGGCGCCTGAGGATGGGCCGGCCACACCTTCCACTGCACCCCGGCACCGACCACATGGGGGACGAGGCCGAGCCCGGAGCCCTCGCAGACCACGGCCTCACCGACCTCGAGCGCAGCCTCGGTGAAGTCCCGTGGCCCGGCGAGACCGAGCGGGTCGCCGGGTGCGGGAAGCGCCACCACAGCCGCCCGGGTGCCCAGGTTGCGCAGGGTTCCGAGGGACAGCAGGACGGGGACCGGCTCGTCCTGGCCGGGCAGGCCGATCACGTGATGCGCGGCGTCGTCGCCCTTGATTCCCTCGTCCGCCTCGTCGAGGCTCGTGGCGCCGGCGAGCCAGGCGTTGGTCCACGACGCGAGGCGCGCCGCCCGGGGCAACGTCAGCATGCATCTCACCCTATAAAGGGCGCGGCAGTCGCCGCCGCCCGCGAGCCGGGTGACGGACCGGACCATGGGGCGGGCCGTGGGCGGTGGTGCCGTAGGTTGTGCATCCATGAGCCCAGTTCTCGAGCTCACCGACGTCACGATCACGCGCAACGGCACCAAGCTCCTGGACCGGGTGAGCTGGTCGGTCGACGAGAGCGACCGGTGGGTGATCCTCGGACCCAACGGCGCGGGGAAGACGACACTGCTGCAGATCGCCTCGGCCCGGATGCACCCCACCAGCGGTAGCGCGACGCTTCTGGGGGAGACGCTCGGGTCGGTCGACGTCTTCGAGCTACGACCCCGGATCGGGCTGACGAGTGCCGCCATCGCCGACCGCATCCCGCGCCAGGAACGCGTGCGCGACGTCGTGGTTTCCGCCTCCTACGCGGTCCTCGGCCGGTGGCGCGAGAACTACGACAACCTCGACCACGAGCGCGCTACCCAGCTGCTCAGGTGGCTCGGGGTCGGCGACCAGGCGGACCGGACGTTCGGGACATTGTCCGAAGGCGAACGCAAGCGCGTACAGATCGCCCGGGCCCTGATGACCGATCCTGAACTCCTTCTCCTGGACGAGCCGGCCGCCGGCCTCGACCTGGCCGGGCGCGAGGGGCTCGTCCGTACGCTCGGGGACCTCGCCGCCGACGCGGCGTCGCCCGCCACGGTCCTGGTGACCCACCACGTCGAAGAGATCCCGCCGAGCTTCACCCACGTACTCCTGCTCCGTGCCGGCAGCGTCGTGGCGGCCGGACCCGTCAGAGAGACCCTGAGCTCACGGTCGTTGTCGGAGACGTTCGCGATGCCACTGCGGCTCTTCCGTTCCACCGAGCGGTGGACAGCACGGGCCAAGCGGTAAATGATGGCGCCCTCATCCGCACGCGGTGGCCCGGGGAGATTCCGGACCGACCCCTTGATCACGTAGGTTTTCACCATGAGCAACCTGCTGCAGTGGCTGGGCGAGCACCTGTGGGTCGCGTGGGTGGTCGTGGCCGGGATCCTCGCCGCGGTCGAGCTGCTGACCCTCGACTTGGTGTTCCTCATGCTCGCGGCAGGCGCGACCGCGGGGGCGCTCGCCGCCCTGGTGGGCGGCGGGCCGGTGATCTCGATCATCGTCTCGGTGGTTACCGCGTTCGCGATGTTGGGGGCCGTCCGCCCGGTCGCCCTGCGCCACCTCAAGCAGACACCGATGATCCGCACCGGAATCTCTGCCCTCGTCGGCCAGACCGGCGTGGTCGTCGAGCAGGTCACCACGCGGAGTGGGACGATCAAGATCGGCGGCGAGGTCTGGTCGGCGCGTCCCTACGACGAGCAGTCGAGCATCGAGCCCGGCGTGACCGTCGACGTGCTCTCCATCGAGGGCGCGACAGCATTTGTGCACGAAGCGGGGAAGCCATGGAGTTCTTGATCAGACAGCCAGGCGGTCCCACTGTTCGACCCCGCGCGAGACTGGCCACAGCCGCGCGCGATCTTCAGGACCCTGACCAGGCGCCGTCGATCGACAACTCGGCGGCTGACGTTGACGAATCGGAGAAGCCGTGGATGTCTTGATTACCGTTGCTGTTCTGGCGCTCGTCGCCATCATCATCTTGGTCCGATCGGTCAAGATCATCCCGCAGGCGCGGGCGGGCATCGTCGAACGGCTTGGCCGGTACGCACGCACGCTCGGGCCGGGTCTGTCGATCATCGTGCCGTTCATCGACAAGGTGCGGTACACGATCGACCTTCGCGAGCAGGTCGTCTCGTTCCCTCCGCAGAACGTGATCACCGAGGACAACCTGGTGGTCGCGATCGACACGGTCATCTACTTCCAGGTGACCGACTCCGTGCGTGCGACGTACGAGATCGCCAACTTCGTCCAGGCGATCGAGCAGCTGACCCAGACGACGCTGCGGAACATCGTTGGTGGCATGGACCTCGAACGCGCCCTGACCAGCCGTGAGGAGATCAACACCGCGCTGGGTGCGATCCTCGACGAGGCGACCGGCAAGTGGGGCGTCAAGGTCAACCGGGTCGAGCTCAAGGGCATCGACCCGCCGCCGTCGATCCAGGACTCGATGGAGAAGCAGATGCGCGCCGACCGCGACAAGCGCGCGGCGGTTCTCACGGCCGAGGGTGTCCGGCAGTCGGCGATCCTCACCGCCGAGGGCGAGAAGCAGGCGGCGATCCTCACCGCCGAAGGTGACAAGCAGTCCCAGATCCTGCGGGCGCAGGCCCAGCGGGAGTCGCAGATCCTGCAGGCCGAGGGTGAGGCTCAGGCGATCGACACGGTGTTCAACGCGATCCACGAAGGCCGTCCCGACCAGGCGCTGCTGTCCTACCAGTACCTCCAGATGATGCCGCGGATCGCACAGGGCGACTCCAACAAGGTGTGGATCGTGCCGAGCGAGCTCGGCAAGGCCCTCGAGGGCGTGGGCTCGATCGTCGGCAAGCTCGGCGAACAGGCCCCGGTCGAACCGCCGGCGCGCGAAGGAACCTCCGGCGCGGCGGCCAAGCGCAAGAAGGTTGCGATCGAGGCGGAGAAGCACACCGACGAGGCGGTCCAGACGGCTGAGAGTGAAGTCGCGGCCGCCATCGCGGCGGCCGAGGACGCCGCGAAGGGCGGGATCGGCCGGCTCGGTCGGGGCACTCCCCATGACGTCGACGGCGGTGCGGCGGGCGAGGCCGGGCCGGAAGAGCCCAATAAGGCGTGACTGGCTGGGAACTGCTCGCAGTCTTCATCGCCGGGGTCGCGGCAGGCACCATCAACGCCGTCGTGGGGTCGGGAACGCTGATCACGTTCCCGACCCTGGTCGCGTTCGGTGTCCCGCCGGTGACCGCCAACGTCTCCAACACCGTCGGCCTCGCGCCCGGATCGGCGGCCGCCGCCTGGGGCTACCGCCGCGAGCTCGCGGGCCAGCGCGACCGGCTGATCCGGCTGGGTTGCGCGTCCGTGGCCGGTGCGCTCACCGGAGCGGTGCTGCTGCTGCGGCTTCCGGCCGAGGCGTTCGACATGATCGTGCCCGTCCTGGTCGGGATCGGCTGCGTCCTCGTCATCCTCCAGCCGTGGGTGTCCCGCCAGATGGCTGCCCGCCGGGAGACCCCCCACCCACCCCACCACCATGGCAGCTGGGCGTTGCTGCCGTTCGTCTACCTTGCGGGCGTCTACGGCGGGTACTTCGGCGCCGCGCAGGGTGTCATCCTTGTCGCGATCCTCGGGATCGGTCTCGACGAGACTCTGCAGCGGATCAACGCGGCCAAGAACGTCCTGGCCGGGCTCGTCAACGCCGTCGCCGCCGTCCTGTTCATCGTGATCGCCCACGTGGCCTGGCTTCCGGCCGGACTGATCGCCGTGGGGTCGGTGGCCGGTGGCCTGCTGGGTGCCCACGTGGGCAGGCGCCTTCCGCCGGTACTGCTGCGTGGGGTGATCGTCGCCGTCGGCACTGTCGCCATCGTCGTCCTGCTCCGCCGCTGAGATCCGCGGTCCGGGAGCCGTGCGTTCGTGAACCCTGAGGGTAAACCCCGCGAACTCTCCTCGCCCGGTGCGCGTTGACCGGATAGCGTTCGTCCCAAGCCAGAAATCCTGCAGATGGGGGGAGTTCGGTATGCCCGACACCGAAGATCGTCCGGCCAGGTCCCGTCTCACGCTCACGGGGATCAGCTCCCGTGCCTGGGAGCATCCGGCGGACCGGGGCGCCCTGGTCGCGGTCAGGCAGTTGAAGGGCTTCGACCTGGTCCTGCGCAAATTGTCGGGCCTGATCAACGAACGCGCGTTGCGGCTGATCTTCCTGGGCTCCGCCGTCCGGGCCGGTGACCGCCAGTTCCCCAAGATGCACCGCGTTTTCGCGGAGGCCGCCGCCACGCTCGACGTGCGCGAGCTGCCTGAGCTGTACGTCATGACGGGCCCGATGCCCAACGCCATGTGTATCGGCATCGACAAGCCGTTCATCGTCGTCAACAGCGCCCTGGTGGATCTGCTCGACGAGGAGGAGCTGCGTTTCGTCCTCGGCCACGAGTTGGGACACGCGCAGAGCGGCCACGCGCTCTACCAGTCCGTCCTCGTCTTCCTCATCCGGCTGAGTGGCGCGATCGCCTGGATGCCGCTCGGTGCGCTCGGTCTCCGGGCGATCATCGCCGCACTGATGGAGTGGTCGCGCAAGGCGGAGCTGTCCGGTGACCGCGCCGGCCTGTTGGCCTGCCAGGATCCCGCGGTCGGTCTGCGTACGCACATGAAGCTCGCGTCCGGCGGTCACCTCGAAGACGTCGACGCGACGGCGTTCCTGGCGCAGGCGGCGGAGTACGACGCGGCGGGGGACCTGCGCGACAGCGTGCTCAAGCTGTTGCTGTTGGAGGCGCGCAGTCACCCGTTCCTCGCGGTTCGGGCGGCAGAGCTGAAGCACTGGGTGGACAACGGCGACTACTCCAGGATCCTTTCCGGTGACTACCCGCGCCGGGACGGCGACGGCGACGCGAGGATGAGCGATGAAGCCCGGCGTGCAGCGGACTCCTACAAGGAGACGTTCGCGCGTTCGCAGGACCCGCTGATGAAGATCTTCTCCGACCTCCCTGGCGCCGTGGACGGCGTGCGCGACAAGGTGTCGGGATGGTTCGGCAACCGGTCCAGCCCGTCCAGCTCGTCCAGTTCCAACCGGGACTGACCACGGGTGGGTGACGTCCGGCCATGGCTGGCCGAACAGCTCGACCTCGCGGCCCACCCTGAGGGTGGGTGGTTCCGGCAGACCTGGACGACGGACGCGTCGTTCACCCCGGAGGGCTATCCCGGTCCTCGAGCGGCGGCGAGTGCGATCTATTTCGCCCTGCACCCGGGTGAGGTGTCGCGCTGGCATGTCGTACGTTCCGACGAGCTCTGGTTGTGGCACCGCGGTGGACCGTTGCGCCTCCTGCTGGGTGGTGCAGGCGACGAACCGGCTGGCGACACGACCGAGGTGCTACTCGGACCGGACCTCGACGCGGGTCAGCGGCCGCAGGGTCTCGTGCCGGGTGGCGTCTGGCAGGCGGCCGAGCCGGGCGGATCCGAGCCGGTCCTGGTGAGCTGTGTCGTCGCGCCGGCGTTCGACTTCGCCGACTTCCGGATGCTCTGACGCGGGGACTGTCAGTCGTTCGCGGCGAAGGACAGTCCGTGAGCGGCTGGGACCTGGCCGAGCTGCCTCTGCGTCCCCGTCAATTCGGGGTGGTGCCGGCCGGAGCGGGGGACGCGAGATCGGGTACGACGGTGGCCTGGGGGAGTGCGGCGAGGGCGCGACCGGAGACGAAGAGCTTCGACCGCCGCAGTCCGCTGCCCACCACCGCAATTTCGGTCTCGGCCACGCGTGCGTCGACGAGGATGGGCCAGCCGTCCGGGAGACCGAACGCCGTGATGCCGCCGTACTCCATGCCGGTCTCGGCGACGGCGGTGTCCATCGGTGCGAACGACGCCTTCCGGGCGTCGAGGCGACGGCGGATGACGCCGTTGACGTCCGCGCGGGTGGTGGCGAGGACCAGAGCGGCCGCATACCGCGTCTCGCCGCCTCGCCGCCCGGCGATGATGACGCAGTTGGCGGAGATCTCGAGCGGGATGTCGTACGCGGCGCAGAAGGCGGCGGTGTCGGCGAGCTCAGGATCGATCTCGCCGACCCGGACCTCCTCGACCGGGACTTCGGTGATCGTCCAGGTGCGAAGGGCGCCCAGGACCGGCTCCGCGAGGAGGTCAGGGCGGGCAAGGGCGGGTTGGGTGAGCAGCTTGCCGATCTCGAGGGTGTCGCTCATGCGCACCATTGTGGTCGCGAGGGAGACTCGCGGTGCTACCAGACCCGCGGTAGTGACACCGTCGGCCAGGGCCGGGCAACAATCCCAGCATTGACTTATATAAGCCTCGACTGACATAGTGGGTCGGATGCATGCGTTCGACGTCCTCGGCGACCCGGTCCGCCGGCGGATCCTGGACCTGCTCGCAGACGGCGAGCGGGCTGCCGGGGAGGTCGGCGGCATCGTCCAGGAGGAGTTCGGCATCTCCCAGCCGGCGGTGTCGCAGCACCTGAGAGTGCTCCGCGACAACGGGTTCACCCAGGTGCGGGCGGAGGGCGCCCGGCGCTTGTACTCCGTCGATCCGGCGCCCCTGCAGGAGATCGACATGTGGCTCGAGCGGTACCGGCGGTTCTGGACCCAGCGCCTCGACGCGCTCGGCACCGAACTCGCACGCGGACGACGCGAACGCCGCCAACCCACGACGGCGAAGGCCACGTCAATGGACCCATCACCCCAGGGTCCCTCGGCGGAGAAGGACGAGAGTACGAACGGATGAACACCGTTAGTCCCGCACACACCTCCCCGGTCGTAGGAATCGACACCCTCGACGACCCGCGGTTGCGCGACTACGCCAACCTGCGCGACGTCAGCCTGCGCAAGAGCCTGGAAGCGGCGGAGGGCATCTTCATCGCCGAGGGCGAGAAGGTGATCCGGCGAGCGATCGAAGCGGGCTATCCGGTGCGGTCGTTCCTGATGAGCGAGCGGTGGGTGGACGGCCTGCGAGACGCCATCCCGCCGGGAGTGCCGTGCTACGTCGCGCCACCTGCCGACCTGGCCCGGGTGACCGGGTTCCAGGTCCACCGGGGTGCCCTGGCGTCGATGGCCCGGGTGCCGCTGCCGCCGGTGGGCGAGGTCGTCTCCGGGGCGAGCCGGATCCTCGTCCTGGAGGACATCGTCGACCACACCAACGTGGGCGCGATTTTCCGCGGCGCGGCCGCCTTCGGTATCGAGGCGGTCGTTCTGGCGCCTCGATGCGCCGATCCGCTCTACCGCCGTTCGGTCAAGGTGTCGATGGGTGCGGTGTTCTCTGTGCCCTACGCCCGGATGAGCACCTGGTACGACGGTCTCGGCGCGCTGCGCCAGCTCGGCTTCGACGTCATCGCCCTCACCCCGGCGGCCGACGCCGAGCCGCTCCCGCGTGTCGTCCGGCGGTCCCGTCGTCCCGCCCTCGTGCTCGGCACCGAGGGTGACGGGCTGTCGGCCCGCTGGGAAGGGCAGGCCGACGTGCGCGCCCGGATTCCGATCAGTCCGGCGGTCGACTCCCTCAATGTCGCGGCGGCAGCGGCGGTGGCCTGCTACCTCCTCACCTCCCAGGACTGACGCGACTGAGCGCCCGTGTCGAAACCCCGTTGTCCGACCGTCGCGAAGGTTCGTACGGTGCGACCATGACGCGCAAGGTGACGCTGGTCCTCCTCGACAAGGGCGGTGAGCCGCTGGGCTCGCTGCCGCCGTTCACCGTGGAGACACCGTGGTGGCCGGAGGTCGGTGAGGTCGTCGATACCGCCCGGGCGCTCTGGAACATCGACGTGGTCGTCCTCCGGACCATCGGCCCGCCGGACCGGTCGGGCCCGCCCGGGGGAGAGGTCACCTATGTCGCCGAGGTCGACCCCGCGTCGCGGCTTCCGGTGCTCGCCCCGGCGGACGAGCGGGCCAAGGCTGATGTTGAACCTCATCCGTACCGCGCACCCTGGGCCTCGCCAGGCGGGCCAGCCGCCACGACTGCCTGGGCAACAGCGGCGCTCGAGGCGAGGGGAGTGACGCCAACCGCGTTTGTTCAACGCAAGAGCTGGAACCTCTCCGCCATCTGGCGGGTGGAGACCGCCGAGTCGCCACTGTGGCTCAAGCAGGTGCCGACGTTCTTCGCCCACGAGCCGGCTCTGCTGCGCTGGCTGGGAGCGGCGGTGCCCGGTGTGGCGACCGAACTCATCGTCGGCGAGGGTGGACGTGCACTGCTCGCGCATGTCCCGGGCGAGGACCGGTTCGGGGCGTCGGCGGCGGAGCTTCGCGAGATGCTCACCGACCTGCACCGCATTCAGGCGTACGCCGCGGACCGGATCGAGGAGTTGCTCGACCTCGGTGTACCCGACCGGCGGAACCACCTTGCTCTGCCCGCGATCCAGACGGTGGCGGCAAGGTACGGCCCGACACTGGAGCCTGCGCTCCGTACGTCCCTGGACACGCTCGTGGACGGTCTTCCGGAGCGGTTCGCCGAGGTGGCCGCCTGCGGCCTGCCCGACACGCTCGTCCACGGCGACTTCCAGGGCGGCAACGTCCGCTCAGACGACAAGCGCCGGGTCATCATCGACTGGGGCGACTCGACGATCGGCGATCCGACCATGGACATCGCCCGTGCGATCGGTGGACTGCCGGACGCCGACAGAGACACGCTCGTGAACGAGTGGGCGGCGCGGTGGCGGAGTCACACGCCAGGCTGCGACCCGGCGAGAGCGCTGCAGCTCATGCTTCCCGTGGTCGATCTTCTGTACGCCGTGGTCTACACCGGCTTCCTGGACCAGATCGAACCGTCGGAGTGGCCGTACCACCGGGATGACCCACCCGACTGCCTGCGTTCGGCCGTGCGAAGGGCCGATCTCATCGCGTCGTGACGCGTCAGCCGGCCGGCTGCCGGCTGAGCGGGCAGTCGCCACACAGACCTCCGCCGGGCACGCGGTAGTAAAGGCAGCAGGAGGTACGCACGAAGCCGTTCAGCGTGGGCGGCTCGCCCGTTCCCGCCAGCGCCGGTCGGGTGAACATGTCCTCGACGAGTCGTACGCCGGCGGTCTCCAGGTCGGGTCGGGCCCGGACCAGGACACTGATCGATCCGACGAGGGCGGACGCAGCATTGCCCCACAGCAGGGCGTCGGGAATCTTGACGTGGGTCTGGACCGCTGCGACCAGCCCGACCAGGTGTGTCTCGACGACGCGGTGGTACACGGCTTGGCCATGGTGGGGAAGGGCTGAGCGCTCGAGGATCTGCGCGTCAGGCAGGTCCAGGGCGCTCGGCGGCTCCGGCGCGTCCGGCAGGTCCGGCGCGTCAAGCAGGTCCGGCCGCGGGGAGAGCCGCAGTCGGCCGCCGTTGCGCCGTGGTGCCCACCAGGTGGTGGCGGGTGCGAGGTCCGGCATGCGGTCGTACAGCAGGGCGCACGCCGCCACCACCGACCACAGCCGGGCGGCCAGCCCCTGGACGAGGATCGACGCGCCGACGCGCGGTTCGTCGGTATGAAGGGACGCCGCGACCTGGTGGACGTAGCGCAGCAGGGTCGGATGCCCGGCGTACAGCTCTGCGAGCGGCGGATCCGACGGCTCGTCCGGCACCCGGTCGACGGTGAAGTACTCACCGAGGGGAGCGAGTGCGCCGAAGAGCGACATGGCCCGATTCCACCACGCCGCCACCAGGTGCTCGAAGCCGCCGCACTGGGTCTGTGCGCCGATCGACGAGAACGCCGCCAGCCGGGATGCGGGAACCCGCGAGTCAGGCGATTGCCCTTGGAATTGGTCATCTAAGGGAGAGGATGCCGACATGACCTCTGTTCCGGACATGATGCGTGCCTGGGTGGTAGCCGAACCCGGCCGGCTCGACCAGGTGGAGCTCCCGGTTCCGCGACCGGCGGCCGACGAGCTGCTGGTCCAGGTGCGCGTGTGCGGTGTGTGTCGGACGGACCTGCACGTCCGCGACGGTGACCTCCCGCCGCACCGGTCGCCTGTCGTACCGGGTCACGAGGTCGTGGGCAGGGTCGTTGGCACGGGCGCCGACGTGCCTGACACGTACGGCGTCGGGATGCGGGTCGGCGTGCCATGGCTGCGGCGCACCGACGGGACCTGCACCTACTGCCGGCGAGGCCGGGAGAACCTCTGCCCGCGTTCGATCTACACCGGGTGGGACGCGGACGGCGGCTATGCCGAGTACCTCACCGTGCCGGCGGCGTATGCGTACGACCTGCCGGAACGGGACTTCGGCGCCTACACCGAGGCCGAGCTCGCGCCACTGCTGTGCGCCGGCATCATCGGCTATCGCGCCTATCGGCGGGCGGACCTGCCACCGGGTGGGCGGCTCGGCATCTACGGTTTCGGCGGCTCGGCACATCTCACCGCCCAGGTCGCCATCGCCCAGGGCGCGACAGTTCATGTGCTCACCCGGTCGCGGGAGGCCCAGGAGTTGGCGCTGTCTCTTGGTGCCACCTCCGCGGCCGGCGCCGACGATGCACCACCGGAACCGCTCGATGCCGCGATCCTGTTCGCCCCGGTCGGCGACCTGGTGCCGGTGGCCCTCCAGGCGCTCGACCGGGGCGGGACGTTGAGCATCGCTGGCATCTACCTGACGCCGATCCCCCCGCTCGACTACGAACGCGACGTCTTCCGCGAACGCACAATGCGCAGTGTCACGGCCAACACCCGGGCGGACGGCCGCGAGTTCCTGGCCGCGGCCGCCGCCCACAGGTTGCGAATCTCCGTGACCCCGTACGCATTCGACCGGGCCGACATGGCGCTCGATGACCTCGCCGCCGATCGGGTCAACGGTGTCGCCGTCCTGGTGATGGACGACTGAGGGCCTTCACGTGAGCCCACTCAGTCCCAGCTCAGTGCTCCACCACTCTGGTATTCGATCACCCGGGTCTCGAAGAAGTTCTTCTCCTTCGACAGATCCATCATTTCCGACATCCAGGGAAAGGGATTCTCGGCGCTGTCGGAGTCGGCGAAGACCGGTGCCAACCCGATCTGGACGCATCGCCGGTTGGTGATGAAGTGCATGTACTGCTCACACAACCCTGCGTTGAGCCCGAGCATGCCCTGGCCCATGGTGTCGCGACCGTAGGCCACTTCGAGCTCGCACGCCTCGACCAGCATTCGACGGATCTCGGCCTGGAACTCCTCGGTCCACAGCCGTGGATTCTCACTCTTGATCTGGTTGATGGCGTCGATGCCGAAATTGAGATGGATCGATTCGTCCCGCAGGATGTATTGGTACTGCTCGGCGATTCCCACCATCTTGTTACGCCGACCGAGCGAGAGGATCTGGGCGAAGCCGGTGTAGAACCACATCCCCTCGAACACGACGTAGAACGCCACCAGGTCACGCAGGAACGCCTGGTCCTTCTCCTGCGTACCGGTCGTGAACGTCGGATCTTCCAGATGCCGGGTGTAGTCCAGCGCCCACGCCGCCTTGTCGGTGATCGACGGGACTTCACGGTACATGTTGAAGAGCTCGCCCTCGTCGAGGCCGAGGCTCTCGCAGATGTACTGGAAGGTGTGCGTGTGCACGGCCTCCTCGAACGCCTGCCGCAGAAGGTACTGCCGGCATTCCGGATTCGTCAGGTGGCGGTAGACGGCGAGCACGATGTTGTTGGCCACCAGCGACTCCGACGTGGCGAAGAAGCCGAGGTTGCGTTTGAGCATCCGGCGCTCGTCGTCGGTGAGCCCGGTGGGCGACTTCCACAGAGCTATGTCGGCCTGCATGGACACCTCCGTCGGCATCCAGTGGTTGTTGCAGCCGGCGAGGTACTTCTCCCACGCCCAGCGGTACTTCAACGGCAGGAGCTGGTTGACATCGGCGCGGGCGTTGATCATCGCCTTGTCATCGACGCTGACCCGGCCGGCACCGCGGTGGATCTCTCCCAGGCCGGTCGCGTCGGCCGGAGCGCTTGTCACGTCGGTCTCTGTCATGTGTCGGCTTCCTTTGTCGGGTCGTGTGGTCACTGGCAGGCTTCGCAGTCCAGATCGTCGAGTGCGCACACGGCGCCCTCGTCGACCTCGTAGACCTGGGTGACCGGGGCGACGGTGGGAGAGACGGTGGGAGAGACGGCATTGAGCTTTCCGTCGGTCCCGCGCAGGGTGCTCTTCTCGACATGAGTGGCGCTCTGCGACCGCAGGTAGTACGTCGTCTTCAGTCCCCGACGCCACGCCAGCCGGTAGAGCGCGTCGAGCTTGCGCCCACTCGGAGCGGCGACGTAGAGGTTGAGCGACTGCGCCTGATCGAGCCACTTCTGCCGGCGTGCCGCCGCCTCCACCAGCCACGTCGGATCGATCTCGAAGGCCGTGGCGTACAACGCCTTCAACTCGGCCGGTATCCGGTCGATCGGCCCGACACTCCCGTCGAAGTACTTGAGGTCGGTCACCATCACCGCGTCCCAGAGGCCGAGCTCCTTCAGGTCGTGGACGAGGTACGGATTGATCGCGGTGAAGTCGCCGGACATGTTGGATTTCACGAAGAGGTTCCGGTAGAGCGGTTCGATCGACTGGCCGACACCGCAGATGTTGGAGATGGTCGCCGTGGGTGCGATGGCCATGACGTTGGAGTTGCGCATCCCCGCCTCGACCACGCGCTCGCGCAGCGCGTCCCAGTCGAGCCGGGTGGACCGGTCGACGTCGAGCTTCCCGTCGCGGGCGTCGGCGAGCAGTTCGAGGGAGTCGATCGGCAGGATTCCCCTGCTCCACAGAGATCCGTCGTACGTCTCGTAGCTTCCGCGCTCGGCGGCAAGATCCGCCGACGCGGCGATCGCGTGGTAGCTGATGAGCTCCATCGTGGTGTCGGCGAACTCCACCGCACGCTCCGACGACATCGGAATACGTTGCCGGAACAACGCGTCCTGGAAACCCATCAGGCCGAGGCCGACCGGCCGGTGCCGCAGGTTCGACCGGCGTGCCTCGGGGATCGTGTAGAAGTTGACGTCGATCACGTTGTCGAGTGCCCGCACCGCCGTGCGTACCGTGCGTGCCAGGTGCTCCTCGTCGACACCGCCCTCACCCACGTGGTGCGCGAGGTTCACCGACCCCAGATTGCAGACCGCCACCTCCGCCTGGTCGCCCGCGCCGGCCGAGGTGTTGAGGGTGATCTCCGTGCAGAGGTTCGACGAGTGCACGACCCCGACATGGCGCTGGGGAGAGCGGACGTTACACGGATCCTTGAACGTGATCCACGGATGACCCGTCTCGAACAGCATCGTGAGCATCCGACGCCACAGGTCGACCGCGCGTACCCGGCGGTGGACCTTGATCCCGCCGCGTTCAGCGCTCCTTTCGTACGCCTCGTAGGCGTCGGCGAAGGCTGGTCCGTAGAGGCCGTGCAGATCGGGTACTTCGTCGGGGGAGAAGAGCGTCCATTCCGCGTCGGCCTCGACCCGTTGCAGGAAAAGGTCGGGAATCCAGTTGGCGGTGTTCATGTCATGCGTACGCCGCCGGTCGTCACCGGTGTTCTTCCGCAGGTCGAGGAACTCCTCGATGTCGATGTGCCAGGTCTCCAGATAGGCGCAGGCCGCACCCTTGCGCTTCCCACCCTGGTTGACGGCGACCGCGGTGTCATTGGCGATCTTGAGGAACGGCACGACGCCCTGCGAATGGCCGTTGGTGCCCTTGATGTGGGCGCCCATTCCGCGGACCGGGGTCCAGTCGTTGCCGAGCCCGCCGGCGTACTTCGACAACAGGGCATTGTTCCTGATTCCGGAGAAGATGCCGTCGAGGTCGTCTGCCACCGTCGTGAGGAAACACGAGGAGAGCTGCGGGCGGGTCGTTCCCGCGTTGAACAGGGTCGGCGTCGAGCACATGAAGTCGAACGACGACAGCAGTTCGTAGAATTCGATCGCGCGGGCCTCCGGGTCGTCCTCGCGAAGCGAGAGCCCCATGGCCACCCGCATGAAGAACGCCTGCGGGAGCTCGAACCGGCTGCCCTGGCTCTGCCCGTCGGCCTCAGCCGTCGCCCCTGCTTCTGGATAGCCACGGATGAGGTACCTGTCGTAGAGCGTCTGCAGCCCCAGGAACTGGAACGCCAGGTCGCGTTCGGGCCGTATCGCCCCTCCGAGCCGGTCGAGGTCGAAACGCTCCAGCTCCGGGTCCAGCAGCTCCGACCGGACCGCGCGGCGCACGTAGTCGCGGAAGTAGCGGGGGTACCGCGCGGCCATCTCCTCGTGGTTCGCCTCGTCGGGAGTGCCGGAGACGAACGTCAACGCCTCGCGCCGGAGCTTGTCGAGCAGCAGCCGGGCGCTCACGTGGGAGTACGCGGGATCGGTCTCGACGAACGTCCGCGCCGCCATGACGAGCGCAAGCTCCAACTCGGCGAGCGTGATCCCGTCGTAGAGGTTGCGGTGGACCTCGGTCAGGACCGAGCTCGCCGACACCGCCTCGAGACCCGCGCAGGACTCCTCGACGAGGTGGGTGAGGCGCCCCAGGTCCAACGGCTGCAGTTCGCCGTCAGGTCCCTTCACCCGTACGTCGGGCACGGCCTGGCTCTCGGCTTCGTCGCTGACAGTGGCGTGCTCACGTTCGATCCGGGCGCGGGCGTGCTCCTCGCGGTAGAGCACGTACGCCCGCGCCACCCGGTGCTCACCCGCCCGCATGAGGGCGAGCTCCACCTGGTCCTGGATGTCCTCGATGTGGCAGATCCGGCCGAGGTCGGGATGCCGGGTGAGCGAGGTCACCACCTGGTGGGTCAGCTCCTCGACGGTCTCGTGGACCCTCGTCGAGTCACTCGCCTGCGGACCTTCGACGGCGAGGAACGCCTTCGTTAGTGCGACCGCGATCTTCGACGCGTCGAACGGCGACGTCGCGCCGTCCCTGCGGACGACCTGGGTGTGCGGATGGGTTGCTGACATGGACGCTGTCTCCTTGCGAGCTCGATCGACGGTGCCCGTCGAGCCTGGGAAGAAGATGCGCGACACCGGCCTGCCGAGCGCACACGAAGGCGGCACGGCGTGACGGCGGAACATCCCGGGCTCTTCCCTCGAGGCCGGCGGGCGGCGCGCACTAGGGAGGTACGCGCACTGGTGGCAGGTCTTCGGACTCGCGGGCAGGTGCTTCCTACTGGCCATCGCTTCCCAGACATGCGTCCATGTCCAGTGCTTGACCGGCTGGATCCGTGCGTTCGCGACCACACGAGGCCGCACCTTCGCCACAAGGGGCAGAAAGCACGACCGGAAATCACCACCGGTGATGGCGTTCGTTCCCGCTCACCGCTGCGGGGCAGTCCCGGACTCGCACCGGGTTCCCTCTTGACGGCGACGCCCCGGTGACGGGGTGTCGCCGCGGCTCCGACGGCCTGGACGGCCGCAGGAACCACCAGCGAGCTAGAGGCTACATGTAGGGGCGGACAACACCGTGGAACCCAAGATGCGGTGTGTCGCGTGTCGCGCTGCGGAAGGCGGAAGGGTCGCGTGGTCGCCTCGCCGGCACCGGCTCGGCACGTCCGAGTAGGGACGAATCCTGGCCGGCCGGGAGGCGGCTCAGTACGGTGCGAGCGATCCTGAACCACGCAGCGATGGGCCCCGGCTCGCGACGGAAGGCTGTGTCCGCCATGAACGATCGACCCGGCATGTCCCGACGACAGGCACTCGGCAGGGCGGCATGGGGAGCGGCCGGTGCCGCCGTGTGGGGAGCCACGGGAGTCTCCCAGGCCGGCCCGGCAGCCGCCGCAGCCCCCACCGGGACGGCGCTCTTGGCTCCCGGCGCGCAGCAGGCCGCCGACGCGCTGTATCCGAAGGGGGTCCGCCCGACCAGGCTGTACGTGATCGGCGAAGGAGCGCTAAGGCCCGAGGAACGCGTCCTGGCCGGAACTCTTCAGGGCCAGCTGGCGCGCCGGTGCCGGGGCGGGACCGACAACGACGTCCCGGGCATCTATCTCGACGTGCCCGGTGTCGGCTACCCGGTGTGGCTGGCCGACCTTGCCGAGCGCTACGACATCGAGCTGATCCCGGTCAACGACCTCTGGACACTGGTCGACCGCTTTACCAGCCAGGAAACGAACGGCGGCCCCATCGACCGGTACGTCCTCTACCGCCGGGCCGAGCCGTCCATCAACGTCGCCACCACCGTCGCGGGGCTGACGGGCGCGGTCGCCGTGGAGGAGGCCCTGGAGCCGGTCGCCAAGCAGCACGGCCTGCGCAGAGTCGCGGACGTACGCGGCAAGGACGACCGCTGGGTGAAGGAGACGTACTGGTCGCGGTTGCGGCACGACCTCGTGGTGGAGCAGAAACCGGACTTCGCGAACCAACTCCGCGACTACGCCACGATGGCCGGGGCTCTGATGTTCTACGACGGCAACTCGGACTTCCGTCGTTCGGTCGTCGGGGATCTCGCGCCGGACTCCGCCACGATCGGATGGGGCGACGCCTCCCAGGGCGAGGACAAGTTCGTGTCGGTGTCGTCACAGGCCGGCGTACGGACCATCCCTGCCGACCACGCGCGCAACCTGGCGCCGCTCTCCGGCATCCGCCACAGCCGACTCAGCCAGCGGGCCCCGGAAGTAGCGCTAGCGGCCACGCCGGAGGTCGATCCGGACACCCACTACGCCTCGTTCCTGATCACCGACGGCGACAACATCCAGTGGATGCTCGGAGACTTCCAGAGCAGTGCGAACTGGTTCGCGAGCCCCCATCGCGGCGCGGTCGACCTCGGCTGGGGAATCTCGCCGTCGTTGATCGACCTCGCCCCCTCGGTCATGCGGTGGTACTACGACCACGCATCAGCGGGCGCCCATCGCGACCGCTTCGTCGCGGGCCCGTCGGGTGGGGGATACCTGTACCCGAGCATGTATCCGCGCGCGGAGCTGGACCTGCACACGGCCCGGCTGGCGACCTCCATGCGGCGTGCGGACCTCCACGTCGCGCAGATCATCGACTTCGACTCCTTTTCCGACACCGCCCTGTGGTCGGCCTATCTGCAGCGGGACCAGATCGACGGGCTGATCTACCTCGAGTACTCCCGCTACGACTCGCACAAGGGTGCGGTGGTCTGGGCCCATGACAAGCCGGTGATCTCGGCGCGCACGATGCTCTGGGACGGCTTGGACGGCGCGGACGAGGCGAGCGTCACCGCCGAGCTCAACGCCGCCGAACGCGATCCGTCGAGTACCGCCGGCTACTCGGTCGTCATGTGGCATGCCTGGAGCAAGACCGTGGACAGCGTGAAGACAGTCGTGGACAACCTTGCTCCACACGTCAAGGTCGTACCACCCGACACCCTGGTCAAGATGGTCGCCGCTCACGCCAGCCGGTAGAGCCGGAGTCGGGGAAGCATTACCCCCGCGGCAACGCGGACGAGGATCGCCTTCCCGCGCCCGCGCAGGACCCACTCTCGAACCGCCCGTCCTGGTGTCCTGAGCCGGACACCGCACCTCCTTGCGGGGTCGTACTGAATATAGGATCGTGGATCGACGATCGAGGATTGCTCATCGCGATGCTGGATCCAAGAGATGGTGAGGCGCGGGATGAGAGCACGTGAACGTGTCTCGGCGAGTAGCCGGAACGAACGCGTCTCGCTTCCGCGGAGACAGAACCTCGCCGACAACGTCTATGAGGCGCTCAAAGAGCTGATCATGGATGGAATCTTTCCGCAGGGCTCTCGGGTCAACCTCGACAAGGCCGCGCGGCAACTACAGGTCTCGCAGTCACCACTGCGCGAGGCACTGGTCAGGCTGGAATCTGAAGGGCTGGTGATCAAGGAGCCGTTCCGGGGGTATTCGACGGCACCAGTGCTCAGCAAGAAAGAACTCGAAGACCTCTTCGAATTCAGGTTCGTCGTCGAACCGTGGGCAGCCGCCCAGGCCGCCGCCCACATCACCGACGAAGGCGCAGGCCTTCTGACGGCGGAGATGGCGACCTTCTCGGAGGCCCCGAGCGGCACCTCGTACCACGATTACCGCGGCATGGCTCTGCACGACGCCCGGCTCCACGACCTGGTCCAGAAGCTGGCTGGAAACTGGCACATGCGACGTGCATTCCAACGTACGCACTGCCATCTGCACATTCTGCGGCTCTATTACCAAGGGGGAATGGGGTCAGCAGCCCTGCGCGAACATGGCCTGATCGTCGACGCGATCGCGAGCGGCGACCGGGACGCGGCCGCTGCCGCGATGCGCGCGCACCTCGAAGCATCGAGAGACCGGCTGCTCCCCGTGTTTACCGGTGAACGACAGGTTGCGGAGGACGACTGAGATGCCGCCGCTTCCCGTCTGGCTTCCGTCGGTGAAGGCCAAGGGGTCGGTAGACCTCCGCGATCTCATCGGTGGAAGCAGAAGCTGACCCGACCCCACCCACACGCTTCTGGCACGAAGGAGTACAGGAATGGCGGCAGAGGATACGTACCAGCCGGCGAAGAGCGCACTATGGAACGGGATGTCTCGGCGGGCGTTCGTCACCCGCGCGATAGGCCTGGGCCTTTCGGCCGCCACGGCTGGTTCGGTGCTGGCGGCCTGCAGCGGTGGCGGGGGACCAGAGGACGGGGGCAACGACAACCCCTTGGTGCCCAAGGGCGGTCCGAAGACGACACCGAACCAGGACGTCATCTATCCCGACGGCTATGTCGGCCCGATCGCGTCGAAGAAGGCGGCAGTCGTCAAGGAGAAGGTCACGTTGAAGATCGTCGTGCCACAGAGCACGTCGGTCGGGGACTGGAAGAACAACGCCTTCAGCAAGTGGTACGAGGAGAAGACCGGCGTCCACGTCGAGTTCCAGGTGGTGGCTGGCGAGGCCGGCTCGCCGGACGCCTTGACGAAGGTCAACGCCATGATCGCATCGGGCGATGTTCCCGACGCCTTCATGAACATCAACTTCACTCCGGCGCAGCAGCTGCTCTATGGCTCCCAAGGGCTGTTCATTCCCCTGAACCAGCTCATCGAGGACTACGGCGCCGAGATCCAGCGACTCTTCAAGGACTACCCGGACGTCAAGGACCTCATCACCGCCAACGACGGCAACATCTACACGATGCCGTACGTGAATGACTGTTTCCACTGCAACTGTGGTGGGCAGCGGATGTGGATCTACCAGCCGTGGTTGGACAAGCTGAACCTCGACCCGCCCGAGACGCTGGAGGATTTCGAAGCGGTCCTGAAGGCGTTCAAGAACGAGGATCCCAACGGCAACGGGAAAGCCGACGAGATTCCGTTGATGGGCTACACCGACGCGCCGTTCAGTAGCTTCTTCATGGGATCCTTCCTCTACAACTCCGGCTACGCAGCGGGCGGAGCTTCGTGGCTGTACCTCGACGACCGCAAGGTCGACATCGCCGTGAACAAGGACGGTTGGCGCGAAGGGCTCCGCTACCAGAACCGACTCTTCCAGCAGGGCCTCATGGCCAAGGAGAGCTTCACCCAGGACGGCGAGCAGTTCGCGCGGATCGGGGACAAGGCGGGCGATCCTGTGCTCGGTGTCGCGCGGGCGTTCTACTGGGGAAGCTTCATGACCATCGACGTCGAGGACCCCAAGTCCCGGTACAAGAACTACGTCGCCGTTCCGACACTCAAGGGACCGGACGGGACCGCGACGGCCCACTGGAACTACTACGGTGCGGCGGGGATCAACGGTGGCTTCGTCGTCACCAATGCCTGCAAGAACCCCGAGGTTGCGGTCAGTTGGGCCGACGGGCAGTACGAGCTCGAGGCGCTGCTGCAGGCGTACAACGGCGAGCAGGGCAAGGGCTGGCGTTGGGCCGAGGACGGGGAGATCGGGATCAACGGCAAGCAGGCTCTGTGGACCACGATCGGGACCTGGCCTCCCGACGACGGCCTGTGGTGGGGCCAGCTCGGTGTGAACTACCGGTCGAGTGACTTCCGGCTCGGCGAGGTCGTGGACCCGGAGAAGCCGACGTTCGAGAAGCCGTTGTACGAGGAGTCCCAGAAGTACTACAACCTCCGCCAGGACCGGAGCGTTCAGCTCCCGCCCGTGTACATGAACGAGGAGCAGGCGGCGCAAGCGGGTGAGCTCGTCACCGCGATCGAGAACCACGTGGTCCAGCACGAGGCGAAGTTCACGATGGGTCAGCTCGACATCAACGACGACGCCGAGTGGCAGAAGTACGTCGACACCTTCGACCGGATGGGTCTGGCGAACTACCTGAATGCCTACCAGGCGGCCTACGAGGCGAAGTACGCCTGACGTCAGTAGGACCGACGACCGAAACAACAAACGAAAGAGCCGGCGAGGAGGGGCGACGTGGCCGTCACGACAGTCCGGACAGTCCGGATCAGGGAGACCCGGTCCGATCGGATCTTCACGATTTCGAACTACGTCGTGCTGACGTTGTTCCTTCTCGCCGTGCTCTATCCCCTGGTATTCATCCTGTCCGCTTCGATGAGTGATCCGCTCGCGGTGT
>NZ_JBEFTW010000020.1:0-133222 GCF_040196095.1 Actinopolymorpha sp. B17G11 | reverse complement strand
GCGGCAAGGACGGTGAAGAGCCGCCAAAGGTGATACGAGACCAGCTGGCGATGTACGACCAGCTCAAGGCCGAGCCAGACGTTGACAGGCAGCATCAGCTGATGACGCAGATACTCGCCAGCGTCAGAGACGAATTCCACGGCATCGGAATCGCCGCACCCACCACGTCCTACGGCATCGTCTCCACCCGAACCCAGAACTTCCCCAAGGACAACGTCATGTCCCACGGCACCGTGTGGGTCTACATGGACCCCGCCCCAACCAACCCGTGCCAGTACTTCATCGAAGAGCAGTAGGAGCCACTCGGACCCCTGCCGCAGCGGAGCCGCCCTCCGCCGATGGCCAATCTGCCTCCGCGATGCGCATCCTCGCCTGGTCCGCTGCGTTCTGCGCGTGGGCCGCAGGGATGACAGTCGGCCTCAAGTCGATCGAACGCGCCCGCCAGGCCTAGCTGGCGGTGATCATCTCCGTATCGGACCGCCCGTCATCTGCGACGACAGAGTGGAGCCGCGAGGCCCTCAGCTTCAGCGGTCAGTGCCCGCGTCGTGGTCCATTCCGCCTCTTGTACGACCGGGTTGTTCACGAAACCGTCCTATTCGCGGGCGAATTCCTAGTCGGCGGACCCGAGATCGGACGTCAGTGTTTCGACGCAGGTGGCCGGGCATAGTCCCATTGCTTGAGTCGTCGCGATTAGCAAGGGCCCGAAGTGGTCGCAAGGAATGTGACCAACGAGAACGTCGCCCGTGTTGACGTCCTGGGAGGACACTTCATGCAGCCGGTTCCGTCACCGCGGTCCCATCGGCAGGTACCGTCAGGCACGGCGCGTCGTCGTGCGTTCCTGCTTGGCGCGGCGGGCACATTTGCCGGACTGGGCACCATCCCTGGCGATGCCTTCGCGTCGCCGCGCGTGCTCGTTCCCGGCGCCGATGGCACACCGGGAGACGGTCGGGGACCGACCGAGTCATGGGTGGATCGGATGATCCGTCGCATGTCCGTGCGGCAGAAGGTCGGCCAGCTCTTCGTCACCCGCGTCTACGGCAGCGCCCCTGACACGGTGGACTCACGTAACACCGCGGATTTCGGCGTCCCGACACCTGCCGACGTCGTTGAGAAGTACGACCTCGGCGGTATCTGTTATTTCACCGTCACCGACAACGTCGTCGACCCGCCGCAGGTCGCCAGGCTGTCCAACGGTCTGCAGCGGGTAGCGGTCGCCTCCGGCGCTGAGCTTCCACTGTTGATCTCGACTGACCAGGAAGGCGGAACGATCGTCCGTATTGGTCCACCGGCGACCCAGTTCGCCGGCAACATGGCGCTTGGTGCCAGCCGCGATGTCAAGGCCGCACGCGACACCGCAGCCATCCTCGGCCAGGAGTTGCGTGCCATCGGGATCAACCAGGACAACGCACCCGTCGCTGACGTCAACATCAACCCCGCCAACCCGGTGATCGGTGTTCGGTCGTTCGGTGCGGACCCGAACCTGGTCAGCAGGATGACCACTGCCCAGGTCAAAGGATTCCAGCGGGACGCGAAGATTCTCGCCACGGCCAAGCACTTTCCCGGGCACGGTGACACCGCGGTCGACAGCCACACCGGTATCCCGATCATCACCCACTCCCGGGAGCAGTGGGAGGCGATCGACGCGCCGCCGTTCAAGGCTGCGATCAGAGCTGGGGTCGGGGCGATCATGACTGGTCACCTGGTGTTTCCTGCGCTCGACCCGTCGGGCGACCCGGCCACCTTGTCGTACCCGATCATGACCGGCATATTGCGTCAGGAGCTTGGCTTCGACGGCCTGGTCACCACCGACGCACTGGACATGCAGGGAGTGCGCGACAAGTACGGCGACGACCGGGTGCCTGTGCTTGCGCTCAAGGCAGGGGTCGACCTGCTGCTGCTACCACCGAAGTTCGACCTCGCCTATGACGCGGTGCTCGAGGCGGTCGACAACGGCGAGATCAGCGAGAATCGGCTGAACGAGTCGGTCCGGCGGATCCTTACCTGGAAGTACACCTCGGGTCTGGTGCGCAACCCGTACGTCGACGTGGACCGGGTGCCCTCGATCGTAGGAACGCCCGGACACCTCGCCCGAGCCGACCAAATCACCAACAAGACCACGACGCTGATCAAGAACGACGCCTCGGTGCTGCCGCTCTCACTACGGCAAGGATCGACAGCCTTCGTGTGTGGCAACGGAACAGGCACGCAGGGGTTGGCGGACGAGTTCGAGAACCGGAACGTGTCGACGATACCGCTCAACACCGGAACCCAGCCCACTGACGCCGACATCGAAACTGCCGTTGGTCAGGCTCGGATCGCCGACGTGACCGTGGTGCTCACCCAGCGGGCATGGGACACGAACAACACGGACCCGCAGCAGCGCCAGCAGCTCCTGGTCGAGCGGCTCCTAGCCACCGGCAAGCCGATCGTGGTCGTCGCCATCCGGGATCCGTACGACATCGCGCACTTCACCGATGTCCAGACGTTCCTTGCCACCTATATCGGCAACACTGTGGCCATGCGCGCCTGTGCCAAGGTGCTGTTCGGTGAAGTTGACCCAACCGCGAAGCTCCCGGTGGCGATTCCGAGCGTCACCGAGCCGGGCAAGACGCTGTATCCGCTTGGCTGGGGCCTTTCGTACTGACAGACATCGGCGGCCGGTGGGAAGCGCCACCCCTCACTGCTCCACTGGCCAACTGCCCCATGGCTCGGACAACGGTCGGCCAGGCTACAACCGATCCTCGATACTGGAGCGGTGAGCACGGCTGAGGCTCTTGTGCTCGACGCGAAGCCGGCCGAGGAGCTGATGCAATGAACGTGCACGAGTCCGCCCTGCCCTGGACGAGCGATCTGCGGGTGCGGCTCGACGAGCTGCTCGACGAGCACCGCGCAATGCTGCACGACAGTCTCGACGGCCTTACCGAGGAGGAGGCACGCCGATCCCTGGTGCCCTCCCGCACGACACTGCTGGGACTGGTCAAGCACGTCACCTACGTCGAGCACGTCTGGTTTGACCAGGCCCTGACGGGCCGAACCTTGCGGGATCTGGGTGCCCCACCAACTCCGGACCGGTCCTTCATCCTAAGCAAGACAGACACGATCGAGACCGTCCGAGCCGCATACGCCGCTGCCTGTGCCAAGTCACGCCGCCTTGTCGCCGACCTTGCCCTCGACGAGGAAGTGACCGGGCGGGGTCCACGCGCGTTGTGGGCCATCTATGCGCACATGCTGCGAGAACTCGCACAACACTGCGGGCACGCCGACATCCTGCGCGAGCAGGTGCTGGCTGGGCGCGAGTGAATCCGGTGCCTGCCTGGCACAGGCCACTGTGCGCCGGCCGGTTGGTGAGCTTGCCTGTAGCGCTGCTGGGTCCGTCGTCGCGGACCGGTGCTGGCGCCCCGACGCGCGCTCAGCAGTCAAACACCGACCAGCAGATGTCGTTCCGCAACCGCTGGTCGTCAAGTACGAGTTCGCGAATCGCCTCCGGGAGCTGGTCACGCTGCCACTGGCACTCGAGTCGGCCTGCGGCCGCAGCCTCGTCTTCGGGCGCGGCAGCACGTACGGCCTTGATCGCGTAGGCGGCCGCACCTAGTTCGTGCGCGGCGACGTGGGCGACGGCCCCGGCCTGGCCAGGAGCGTACGCGGCATGCCGTGCTGCCCCACGCAGATCTCTGGCCGCGCCCATCGCGTGGCCGCCCGCCGCGCGAGCCTGCATCATCCTGACCTCGCCACGTACCCAGGCGCGGGCCTGCTCGATCGCCTGACGCGGTCTGGGGTCCTTTGGCTGAGCCGACTCGAAGAGGTGAAGGACGTGCTCGGCGCAAGATGCCGCCCAGAGAGCGAGGAGATGGTGGTCCGAGTCAGTAAGGGTCCCGCCGCGGCGAATCGTCACGAAGCGAGGGTCCCGGACCTTCGGGAGGATCATGGTTCGCACTCCTTCTGCTTGTGCATCCGCCCAATGCCCACGGACGCGCACGCGCGACCAGGCACGCCCCAAGTAAAGCCTGCGTACCCGACAAGAGCAGCGCTGGCTCAGGAGACCAGGTGGCAGCTGCTAAACGTCGTTCGTTCGCCTGCTGCACGATCCCATCACCCTGGACTCGGTGGAGACCCTGGCCGATCTCGCCAGTGGCAGGGATGTCCGATGAGGGATCGGCGGATTCTGGCGGTGGTCACAACACACGGTGTGACCGTGACTCACGCCGGCTCGCCCGCAGGATCGGGCAGGTGGCGGCGACGCACCCAGGTCAATGCGGGTCACAATCTCCTTTTGAGCTGGCCTGCCGAGGGGCTAATGTGCGGGCAGCGAGTGACCCACGAGGAGCTGAGAGATGCCCGGTCGTCCAAGCGCGCGTTGACGTCGTAGGCCGTGATCGGCCTGTCATCGCGTGCTGCCCTTGATCTGCGGCACAGCGAGCCTTTGCCCGCCTGAACCGTCGGTGCGACCGGCGGGCCTCGTCCTTGGCTACCCAAGAGGTCCCCTGTGCCGTTCCCTTCATCCGCTGTATCCGATTCCGTCCGATCTGCTCCGCCAAGCCTGTGGCGGAACAGCGACTTCCGCAGGCTCTGGCTTGGCCAGACGGCCTCCCAACTCGGCGAACACACGAGCCTGGTGATCATTCCGCTCATCGCCGTCCTGACACTTCATGCGGACGCCAGCCAGCTGGGCGTCCTTCGAGCGGTGGGACAGGCGCCAATCCTGCTGCTCGCGCTCTTTGTCGGCGCGTGGGTGGACAGGTGGCGGACCCGAACCGTGATGGTGCTGGCGGACCTGGGCCGGACCGTGGCACTGGGCGGAGCCGTCGTGGCTGTCCTCTATGGATTCGGCCTGCAGGCGATGCTCGTGGTTGCCTTCACGATCGGGGCCATGTCCGTGTTCTTCGACGTGGCCTACCAGGCCTCGCTCGTACGCCTGGTGAAACGCGATCAGCTGGTCCGGGGCAACAGCGCGCTCGAAGGCAGCCGGTCCGCCGCTCAGATCGGTGGCCCCGCCCTCGGCGGCGCGCTGGTCTCACTGCTGTCCGCGCCGATCGCCGCCGCGTCCAGCGCGCTGATCTTCGCACTGTCGTGTCTGTCGATCCGGCGGATCCGCCGAACCGAGTCGATTCCGGAGCGCTCGGAGCGACCCTCTCGGGTCTGGCGGCGAATCCACGAGGGACTCCGCTTCGTCGTCGGCGACGCCTCGCTCCGGGCCATCGGCCTGGCGTCGGCGGCCTTTCAGTTCGCCTTCGCGGCCATGATGACCGTCTATCTTCTCTTCCTGCCGCGAGAGCTGCAGCTGTCGGGCAGTGCCGTGGGCCTGGCCCTCGCGGCGATAGGGCCGGGTGCGCTGGTGGGTTCGTTGCTTGCCGCCCATCTGCCGAGCCGGCTCGGTCACGGGCTGGTGCTCGTGTCCGCGGCGGCGATCGGTGACGGCGTGATGCTGTGCGTACCTGCGCTGCACGGCCCCTCTGCGGTGACGATCCTGTCGCTCGTGGCGGTCAACTTCGTGTTCGGGGCGTTCGGTCAACTGGTCAACGTCACGCACATGGCCGTCCGACAGGCCGTCACCCCGGACGGGATGCAGGGCCGGGTGAGCGCGACGATCACCTTTGCCGGCATGGGTCTGACCCCGCTCGGCTCGCTGCTCGGTGGCTACCTGGCCGAGGTGTGGGGGTTGCGCACCAGCCTCCTGGTGGCGGCCGCCGGCATGATGCTGTCCCCAGTGCTGATGGCCCTGTCCCCGCTCGTCCGCCTGGGACGGGAGCTTCCTGCCCTGCATGAAGCGCTGCCGACGGTCGAACACCCAAGACCCACATGACCGACGGCTTGACTTCGAGTGCGCTCTAAGGGCCATTCTGGTCGCGTGAACGAGGAACCGGACGTCCAGACCTGCGGCGTAGCCGAGATCACCCCTGACGTCGACGAGCCGCTCACCGTCGGGCAGGTTGCCACACTGACCGGGCTGTCCGCCCACACCTTGCGCTGGTACGAGCGGGTGGGCCTGCTGGAAGGCGTCGCCCGTGACCGGTCCGGCAATCGCCAGTACACGCAGATCGACCTGCGGCGGCTGACGCTGCTGATGCGCCTGCGTGCGACTGGTATGCCGGTCAGCGAGATGGTGCGTTATGCCGAGCTTCTCAGGGCCGGCGCCCATACCGGGCTCGAGCGTGCAGAACTGCTCGAGGCGCACCGCGATCGGGTCCTGAGCCACATCGCCGACCTCCACCGCGATCTGGACGTGATCAACAGCAAGATCGCGGGATACCGGCGAGCGCAGCCACCCGCAGTATCGGCGTAGTCGTTCACGCACGTTCCGGGCTTGACGCCGAGCCCCTCTGAGAAACCAGGCGTCGACACCTCACCATCTCAAGGGAGCACTGCATGCTGTATCGAACCATGGGCAGTCGCCGGACCGTCAGCGCTCTGTGCCTGGGCGCCATGAGGTTCGGCAGCGAGACCGACCCCGACACATCGACGGCGATCCTCGACCGTTTCGTCGAAGCCGGCGGAACCTTCATCGACACGTCCAACAACTACAACCAGTCGAGCGGCCACGGTGGCGAGAGCGAGGAATTCCTCGGCCGCTGGATGCGTTCGCGAGGCAACCGTGACCAGCTTGTCATCGCCACCAAGTGCGGCGCCAGGACGACCACGCCCGGCAACCCTGACGATGCGAACTGGGAAGGCCTTGCCGCCTCAACCATCGACTCCGCCGTCAAGGGCAGCCTCACTCGGCTGGGCATCGAGCGCATTGACTTGTACTACGCGCACATCGACAACCGAGCCACTCCATTGGAAGAGACCGTGGGTGCGTTCGGGCGGCTCGCCGCCGACGGCATCGTGGATCTGGTCGGGTGCAGCAACACCACCAGCTGGCGGTTGGAACGCGCACGGCGCCTGGCCGCCGACCAGGGCGTCGCCGCGTATTCGGTGCTTCAGCAGCGGTACACCTACCTGTGGCACAACCCAGTGCGGGGCCACATCGAACGTCTCGGTACCCCGCATTTTCGGCACGTCGGGATAGAGCACCTCGACTACCTCAGGGAGCATCGGGACATGACGCTGGTGGCGTACGCGCCCCTGCTGATCGGCTCGTACGCCCGTACCGACCGCCCGTTTCCGGCCGAGCTCGGGTACGCGCATCCGACTGCGTACGTACGATTCGAAGTGTTGCGTCAGGTCGCTCAGGAACTGGGCGCCACCCCCAACCAGGTCGTGTTGGCATGGATGCTGCACCACGATCCGGTCGTCATCCCGCTCTTTGGCGCGTCGTCGGTGGGTCAGCTCGATGAGGCGTTGGACGCGCTCGAGATCAGCCTGGACGCCGAGCTGATGGACCGCCTCACCAACGCCTAGGCTCTAGGTGGGCCGCGTTCCCAGCTCGAGCAGGTTCCGGTCCGGGTCGGCCGGGTCATACAGCACGCGTACGTGCGTCTGCCCGCGCAGGCCCGGTCCCGGATCGTGCCGGACGTAGTCACTGGTCGCGGTGTAGGTGCGGCCACTCTGGTCGTCGTGCCAGGTCGCGTGGACGACGTAGGGATGGCGACCATTCACGCGTATGTTGAACTCCAGCCCGATGTGCGCGATCTCCGCCCAGATCTCCCGGCCGTTCCGCCGTAACCACGCCCGCTGTGCCAGGATCCGCCGGCCCTTCACGAACAGCGCCACCCCGATCGGCGTGAACACGATCCCGAGACCGCCGGTGATCAGCGGGACGAAGTACGCCGCGCCGACCGAGGCGAGTCGGGCGTCGTTCGGATCGTCCGGGTCGTAGGCAACCTCGACGGTGTCGCCCACCTCGTATGCGGGTGGGTTCGATCCTTGGGAGCTCTGGAACGAATAGGCCTCGCCGTCGACGGTGAACTCCACCGTCGGGTACCAGGCGGTGCTGGACCGGTTGCTGCCACTGCTGCTCGAAGTCTGTTCGGTCAGCTCGACGACCTTGCCGTCGAGGCGCTCGGCGGAGCTCAGGAAGCTCACCGTGGAGACCACGACCCAGACGGTGACGACGAGCAGGATGATCCCTACGAGACCAAAGATTCCGCCCAGCAGTGCAAACAACCGACCCTTGTTCATGGACCAAGTCTGCCTCTTCCGAGGCCGGGACAATTGGTCAGGACGTTGAAGTCGCCCTGGTGCCTGTTCCTGCGGCCCCCACCGGTCACGGCAACAGTGCCGCCGACAGTAGCGACCAGGAGCACAACCGGGGACCTCCCCATGTCCGCCCGGCGTCCTCCTACCACGGGCAGCCAGACGACGCACCCGCTGTACTCCTCGACCTCCGCGACCGTCGCCGGGGCCGTTCCTCGTCTACGTGAGGACCGCGAGGACATCGGGTCGGCGAAGTGTCCCCGACGTCCTCACCAAGATCATCGCAACACCGGGTACGCCGCGCAGTCGGCGCGCCAGCCAGTTCGAGTCGAAGGTGTCCGAGGGCGACCCTGCTGACTGTGGCTGGTGGTACGAGGTCCCGTCGGACAACCTTCGCGGCGCCTCAAGCATCTACACAGTGCCGAAGTGAGGCAACAATTCGGGGAGAGGCACATCATGAGTAATCGCATCGGTATCACCGCCGGCGGCCGCGGCACTGGCCGTGGTGGGCGGTTCGGTCTTGGCTTCCGTGAGCGCGCAGCAGCCCTACGAGCGCGAGGTCACCTCCTTGTGAGGACCCGCCGCGTCGGTGGGATCGGCGCGGCCGCGGCGGCGGTCCTGCTCTCGGCGACCTTGCTGGCGTTCGTACCGACGCCACCGGCTCACGCCGCGACGAGCTACCAGGGCAGGGTCACCGCGACGACGCTCAACATCCGGAGTGCCCCGACGTCGGCAGCCGCCGACGTCGGCACCCTCCGCTACGGGGCGACCATCAGCATCCAGTGCAAGGTGTTCGGGCCGTCCGTGGGCGGCAACTCGCTCTGGTACAAGCTGTCCACCGGGAAGTGGGTGACCGCGCGTTACGTCGCCAACATCGGGTCCGCGCCACGGTTCTGCGGCGACGGGCAGGAGTACGAAGGACGGGCGCTGTCGTTCCTGAACGTGCGCAGCGGTCCGCACACGGCGAACGCGACGGTGTCGTCGGCGCCACAGGGGACGTTCCTGGCACTGGTCTGCAAGGTCGACAGCCAGTCGATCGACGGCAACCCCCGCTGGTACCAACTCACCGGCGACGGCGGCGGTCAGTGGGTCGCCGCCCGGTACGTGTCGAACGTCGGCTCCGCGCCGCCGTACTGCTGACAGCGCCACGAGAAGAGGTGGCGGGGGCGTGCCCCCGCCACCTCTTCTCGTGCACCGCTCGATACGCGTGGGGCCCACTGACGAGTGCAGGGCGGCACGACCGGAGCGTCGCCCTTGACAGCAAGTGCGTGCGCGACGACTCTCTGGGTGCGAGGCCGAGGTGACCTGCATGAGGGAGCACGTGTGGGCGCCGGCCTGCTGGGGGGGGAGGACTCTCGTGTTCTTCGAGGAGTATCCGATCGTTCTGCTCGGGGTCATCATCGTGGTGATCGAGGTGTGGTTGCGGATCCGCGAGCCGATCTTCCATCTGGTCGCCCGCGCACTCCGCAGGAACACCCCGTCCTAGGCGGTGGGCTATGCCGGGGCCGGGCTCGTCGAAGCCCACCGCGGCCGAAGGACCGCAGCCCACGGTGCTGGGTGTCGCCATCCGCGACGACAGCTGGTTCCGTCGGGTCGACCCGCGTCTCGAACTCGACCCGGGTGCACGCGCTCCGGACCTGTTGAAGGTCCCGGCCGATGGTGCACAGCGGATCCTGCGCCAGACCGTACGTCTCGTCGCTGACATCCCGCGCGGGTCGTCGCCCGACGTCGTGTGGGTGGACGGTGCCAACGAGTTGCTGGTGCGTACCGGCGGGATCGGTCTGAGCTGCCTCACCGGGCTTGTCACCGTGACCCTCCCGGTGACCTGCGACCAACTCCGCGAGGACGCGGCGACCCAGGTCCCGCTCGGGGTCGGCGCTGCCGACGCGCCGAGTGGGCTGGTGATGTCGACGCTGGCCCGGCCGGTCGGACCGGACGTCGTCCTCGACGCATGGTCGACGGCGCTGATCGCCTTCGCATGGGAGGCCGTCGTCCACCTGGCGCAACAGTTGTGCGCGGCGGCCGGCAAGGACGCGTCCGGCCGAGCGCTGGTTCCCGCGTCCATCGCGGCGGAACGCGGGGTCCTGCTGATCCAGCCGATGGCTCGGCATCGAATCGCGTGGAGCCGGCCATGACGCTGAACGCCGAGAGCTTGGATGCGTTCGCCCAGCTCGCGAAGGCGATCGGGTTGCTGGAGAGCAACGGCCATCCCAACCCGTCGTGGTTCGGCGACCCGATCGGCGCGGCCGCTTCCACCGGTAACCAGCACGGTCTGCGGCACCTCCTCGCCGACGACGACCAGCGAGAAGCCCTGCTCGGTTTTGTCGACGAGGCGCTCGGCCCGCCCGAGCGCGGCGAGCGGTCCGGGCAGACGTGGGTGCCGCTGTTCACCGAGTCCGACCCGCACCTGACCGTGTACGCCGTGCTGGAGGAGGCAGCGGGTCACGTCCGCCTCGGCGCGGGGCTGGAACACACGACCGCCGGCGGGCCTCCGCGCGTGGCGACCCGCGTCCACGTACCCCTCTTCCGGTTCGCGCGCCGTGGAGAGCCGCCGCACGCCGAGGCCGGGACGATGCCCGGCTGGCTGCTGCTCGGCACGAGCGGAGCGCGGGTCGAGATCGGGGTGGCCGCGACGTTCAGCGAGGCTGCGCCACCTCCGGGAGAGGCCGCGCTCGCCGGGATCTGCTTCGACATCGCCATCCCGACGGCGTCGGGTGACCAGCTCGGCGTAGAACTCGAGCTGCGCGGCCTGCAGCTTCCCGGTGCATCCGCGCCACGGGACATCGCCGTCGACGCCTCCAGCCTGGACGAACTCGGCTCGGACGTACTGGACCTGGTCCTCGGGCTGGTCAGGGCACAGGCGGACGCGCTCACCGGCCTCGACCCGGCGCTGGCGCCGTTCCGCGCGATCGCCGGGCTGTTCGGCCTGCGCGCGGTGGTGGGGTTGCCGCCGCTGCCACTGGCCGACCTGCCGGCGCTCGGCCTGTCCGCCCTGGTGGGCTGGGTAGAAGAGGTGCTGGCTGACGACACCGCCCGTGACGTGTGGCTCGGTGAGCTGGCCAGCCTGGTCGGCGGGACGGTGGTGGCCGCCGACGACGCCGTACGCATCACCGCTGGACGGCTCGACGTCACGGTGGGGATCCGCGTCGGTTCGGGCGCGGCCGGGCACGCGGTCCCGGTGCCGTGGGTGGAGCTGTCGCTCGACACGCAGGCGGGTGCCCGGGCACGCCTGAGCGCCGACCTGCTGCGCGCCGACACGGGCACCGGTGCCTGCACGGCGTTGCCCGGCCTTCGCGCCGAGGCGGTCTTCGGCGCCGACGCGGGCGGCACGGCGCTGCTGGCCGGCTCCACTCCGAGCGTCGGCAGTCTGCACACCGGTGTCGCGCTCGACCCGACCGGTCGACCCGCCTTCGTCCTCACCCTGCACGACGTGGTCGCGACCAGCGGCGGTCCGCGGCACGACGTACTCGACCTCTCCTCGCCGTCGGCGGCGCTCGACTCGGCGACGGCCGTGCTCGAGAGTGCGCTCGCGGCCGCGATAGATGGTCTGGGTCCGTCCGGAGCGTTCGTCAACCGGTTGCTCGGCCTCGACCCTCCGGCCGGCATCGACCCGCTCGACGTGTCCGCGTTCTTCGCCGACCCGCTGGGCGCGGTCCGGACCTACTGGAGAGACCTCACCGGCGACCCGGCCGCGACCGCGGACGTCCTCGGCCGGCTCCGTGCGCTGCTGACCGGCGCTCCTGTCGCGTCCGTCCCCGGGTCGGGCACGACGACCGACCCCTGGCGGGTGGACCTGGTCGACGGGGTCGGGCTCGACGTGTCGCGGGACGGCGACCAGCTCCTCGTCGAGCTGGTCGGTCGCGTCAGCACGCCGGTCCTCACCGAGTACGAGGTCGCCGGGACGCTCGGCCTCACCCTGCTGCGCGCCGACCTGTCGGGGGGCACCGCCGCGTTCCTCGTGGGGGCGCACGGCTCGCTCTCGCTCCGTCGGCAGGATTCGCAGCCGGCGAGGCTTGCCCTCGGTGCGGCGGCGCTGGAGGCCAGGGCGTTCGTCGCCCGGGCGAGCTGGGTGCCGGGACGCGGGTTCAGGGCGACGTTCGGCGCCGAGGATCTCGCCGTCGTCGTCGGCGGATCCGACGAACGGATCCCGCTCGGCCTGCCCACGCCGGACACCGAAGGAAGGCTCGTCCTCCCCACACCGGACTGGGACGCGGTCGAGCGAGCCGCAGCGGTCCTGCTCACAGAGCTTCGGCTGCCGGTGGTCGAAGCGCTGCTCGGCCTGGTCGGCTGGACCGGCACGGGCGCCCACCTGCCGCTCGCCGGACTGGTCGGAACCGACCCGGGCGCGGCGGTACGCGCGTGGCTGGCCGACCTCGTGCTCGACTGCGACCGGATCAGGCTGGCGCTCGGACCGGTGGCCGCTCTGCTCAACGGATTCCGCTGGGCGGCGCCGCTCGGGACGGGTTCGGTACGCGATCCGTTCCGTTGCCCGGTGGCGGGCGAACCACGCGCCCCTGGCCTCGCTGTCTGGACCGAACCTGGCTGCCCACCGAACACCGAGGATCTCCTGCGCAGTCTCGGCTCGCTGGCCGGTGGCGAACGCCCGGATCCGGCCGTGCTCGTCGGAGTGCTGCGCGGTTCCGCGCAGGCGCTGCCCGCCCTGGCCGACCTGCTGGTGGGGCGGGATTCGCTCGCCGAGGGACTCGGACTGCTGCTCACCCGCTGGGCGGGCACAGACGGGCTGGTCGGTCGTCCCGCCGCGCTGCCGGACGACGTGACCGCCGTCGAGCTCGACGGTCTGAGCTACGACGAGCTGGTCGCGCTCGGCAGCGTGGGTCACCTGGTCAGCGACGTGCTCGACCCCGTTCCGGTGGCGGTGGTCCACGTCGGGTGCGAGCCGACGTGGATGAACGACCGGCCTGTGGGTACGGCGTTCGACCGCAGTGGGGCGGACTCTTTCGGGACCGTGCCGGCGGTGGGTGGCGGCACCTGGTTCGTCCGGCTGCCCACGCCTGCCGACGCCGCGACCGCCCGTCCCGAGCGTGGTGGAGTCGGCGAGCAGGCCGTCCGGCTGGCCGGCGTCCTCGCCGGCCGTACCGATCCGGTCGTGCTCGTGGGGTACGGCGCGTGTGGTGCCGCCGTGATCCGGGCCGCGTCCACGCTGGCCGTCGTCACGGACGTCGTCACCGTCGGAACGCCGTGGGCGGGCCTCGCCGTCGACAGCCTGAGCGGCGGCCTTGGTGGAGACGCGTTGCGGCTGCTGCGGCGACTGCGTCGGGCGGACGAGGAGATCTGGCCGGACCCGCTCCTCGCGCTGGAGGCAACCCCGCTGGAGCAGGTCAGAGGGGTCATCCGCCGCGGTCTCGACGTCCTTGCTTCAGGCCGTGACCTGCCGTCCGCCGGCACCGAGGCGCGCCGGTCCGGGCTCGCGGTACACGCGGTGTTCGGCAGCCTGGACGAGGAGTCGCTCGCGCACGGTCTTGCCGCGTTCGTCGCGGACGGGATCCGGGCCAGGGTCGCGGCGTCCGCCCTCGGTTCGCCCGCGCTCGACACGGATGGCGACACCACGCCCACCGCGGTCCACGCCGGCATCGATCTGCCGGTGACCGGCCTGGACCTCGGCGGCCTGCGGGTGGGCGTGGGCGCGACCGTCAAGCTGTGCGAGATCGGCCGGGCACCGGACGGCCCGGGACTCGAGGCGTCCCCGGTCCGCGGCGTGGTCGTCGACGTCCACCTCGGCGTCACCGACGGCTGGCTGGTCGGCGGGCCGGGCTCGGGCAGCACGGTGGGCGAGCTGCGTTGGATGTCGGCGCGGATCGACGTGCCGCTGGACGGCCGGCCCGGCGAGACCGAGCTCGTCCTGCACGAGGCGCTCGGGTTCGGCGTCGACCGCGAACGGTGGGTCGTACGGGCGGACCCGACCGGTGCCGCGCCCGACGTACCAGCCGCGGACCTCACCACCGCGGTGCCCGAGGTCCGGGTCCTGCTCGCGGACGTGGTGGCACGGCTGGGCGCAGCCTCGACGGATCTCGCCGCCGTTCTCGACCTTCTCGGGCTCACCCGCGCCGGTGGTCTGGACCCGGACGGGCTCGACCGACTCCTGTACGACACCGCCGTGACGATGCGCGCGCGGATCGCGGACGCACCCGCCGAGGTCGCGAGCCGGCTGCGCGCCCTGATCCCGGCGGCCACCGGAAGCGCAGCAGCGGTCGGTTGGTCCGTCGGTCCAGCGACGATCGGTCTCGACATGGCCACCGGCTCGCTCACCGGAGCGCTGCGCGTCACGACTTCCGGCCTGCCGCACTTCGCCCTCGACGTGGCGATGGGTCCGACCGACGTGGCCGCGACGGCGAGCCTGGGAGCACTGGATCCGTCGGCCCTGGGCGGCGAGATTGGAGGTGGCTTGCGACTCGTCGCCGGGACGAGCCCAGCCGCGGTGCGCGTGGAGTCGGCGGTGCCGGGCGGGAGTGTCCGCGAGGTGGCGCTGGTGCCGAGTCCTGATCCCGGCGCGGTGCGCGACCTCGCGACGGTCCTGCTGCCCGCGGTGATCGCGCACGGTGTGCTCGGTGCGCTGCGACAACGGGTGTCCACGGCCGCCGCGCCGGCACTCGACGCCGCCCTCGACGCGTTGGGCCTGCTCACCCCGCCCGACCCGCTCGGCTTCCGGGACGTCGTCCTTCCGATCGGGCTGATCCAGGAGCCAGGCGGCTGGCTGCGTCACGGGGTGGCGAGCTGGCGGACGAACGCCGCCGCCAGTGCGGTCGCACTGCTCGAAGCGTTGGCGCCGTTGGTGGTGCCGGAGCGTGGCGCCGCGGCCGGCTGGCCGATCGCCGAGGGCGCCGTGGTGAGCTACGCGGTCGAGTCCGGCGACCGGCTGCGCCTCGTCCTCGACCTGTCGTTCGACGTCGATGGCGGCGACGGGACGACGGTGACCACGCACGCCGGTGGCGGTCTGGTGATCGGGCCGGACGCACAGCCGCGGCCCACCCTGGACGTGTCGGTCGACGTGGACGGGCAGGGCCTGCGGTTGGCGGTCGCTCCCGACACCGACCCCGCCGTCCGGCTCAGCCTGCTCCGGCCGCCGGGTGCGCCGCTGCCGCTCTATCCCGACGGCCCTGGACTCGGTGCCGCACTCGCCGCTGCCGGCGAGATGGTCCTGCCGGCGGTCCTCGACGCGATCGCGGCGCACCGCGATGACGCCGGAACGTCGCTGGTGAAGTCCGTCGGCCAGGCGGTGTTCGACCTCGGCGCGGCCCTCGACCTGCGGGACGGCACCGACTTCACCGCCGCCAGACTGGCCGCGTTCGCCGAGAACCCTGCGGCCCGTCTGACCGCGCGGCTCCCCCAGCTCGTCTCGACCGGCACGGCCGCCCTGGCCACCGCGCTCGATCCGGGCGGGTCGGTGGTCGCGGTCACCACCGGCAGCGGCACCGACACTGGCACAGGTGCCGGCACTCTGACGGTCGGGTTCGGCACCGGCGCACCTGTCGTGCTCGTACTGGACGCGAGTGGTGCGGTGCCTGCCCTCGAGCTCCGCGCCGACGTGGACATCGACGGCGTCGGCCGGTTCGTCCTCGAGCGGCTTCGGCTCTCGGCCGCGGGTGTCGAGGTGGCGGCGCTGCTCGGTCCGGTCGTCCTCGACCTGGGATCGTTCGCGCTGCGCCCACTGCTCGCGATTCGGGGCGGCAGTGCCCTCGGCTCGGGTCGCCTGGTCGGAGTCGGGCTCGCCCTCGACGACGCCGCCGCCCGGGCGGTCGAGTTCCGCTGGGGTCTGGATGCGAACCCGCCGACGCTCACCGCGGTGCACCGTACGGCAGCCGGCGAAACCCTCGGCGCGGCCGGCGACGCGAGCCAGTGGCTGCTGGCGCTCGCCCTGTCCCTCGCCGGTGGCCTTGTGGCCGACGGCCTGAACGGCGTCCTCACCGCGGAGGCGACGGCCGTCCTGCAGGGCGTCGTGTTCGGCGACAGCCCGGGCAGCACCGAGGTCGACACCGGTCTGGCGCTCGACCTCCTCGACGCCGATGCGCTGCTCGCCCGCCTGAAGCGGCTGCTCTGGAACGCCGCACAGGACACCGGCCTGTCGGTCACGCTGGGCGGCCTGGTCACGATCGCCCTGGCGAGCACCGGCACCACCACCCGGCAGCTCGGCATGAGCCTGTCGATCGTTCCCGGACGCCGGTTCACCCTCGTCGACGGTGACACCCGGGTCGAGCTCGAGGTCGATGCCAGCTGGGTGGATCCCGACGTCCCGGCTGGCCTCGCCATCTACGTGCTGTCCGGCACGTCGGCGACGACGCTGACGATCGACCCGTCCGTCTCGGTCGCCGGCCTCGGCCTGCGGTTCACCAAGGCGTCCGGGCCGCTGCTGTCCCTCGGCGCGGTGACGCTGGACGCCATCGCCACGCATGTCTACGCCGAGGCGTCGCCGGCCGGCACCGGTGGCGGCGTACGCCTCGAGCTCGCCGGCCTGGCGTTCTCACCAGGCGGCGGTGGAGGCACTAACGCCGTCGCCAACAGCATCCTGAACGACGCCGGCCAGGCCGGCGCGTCCAGCCGCCCGGCGTTCTCCCCCTCGCTCGCCGTCCAGCAGCACCCCGGTCTCGACCCGGCCACCTCGCTGCGGGCCGGACCGCCGCCGGGACCGTGGTGGATCCTGGTCCAGCGCCAGCTCGGCCCGCTCTATCTCGAACGGCTCGGCTTCGACTCCGTCGAGACCGAGGGGACAGTCAGCCGGATCTCGCTGTACTTCGACGGCCGGGTCTCGATCCTGGGGCTGACGGCGGCGGTGGACCGGCTGTCGCTCAGCTGGACCGGCGGCGACGTGCTCGACGTCGACAGCTGGGCCGTGGACCTGATGGGGCTCGCCGTCGCCGCCGACCTGTCCGGCGCGTCGCTGGCGGGCGGCATGCTCAAAACCATCGGCCCACCCGAAGACGGCCCGGTGTCGTACGTCGGGATGCTGCTCGGCCGGTTCGGCGTCTACGGCCTGTCGGTGTTCGGCGGCTACACCGACGACGCCGGCAGCCCGTCGTTCTTCGTCTTCGGTGCCCTCAACGGCCCGATCGGCGGCCCACCCGCCTTCTTCGTCACCGGTCTCGGCGGCGGCCTCGGCATCAACCGCGGACTGCGGGTGCCAGACGACGCCGCCCGCTTCCACGAGTTCCCGTTCATCGCCGCGCTCGACCCGGCCGCGCGACCGCCCGACGACCCGATGGACGAGCTCCGCAAGCTCAACACGTACTTCCCGCCGCAGCGCGGCAGCTTCTGGTTCGCCGCGGGAATCAGCTTCACCTCGTTCGCGCTGGTCGACGGGATCGCCGTGGTGGCGGTGTCGTTCGGTGACGGGCTGGAGATCAACCTGCTCGGCCTGGCCCGGATGGCGCTGCCCCGGCCCGAGGCGGCGCTGGTGTCGATCGAGCTGGGCCTGCTGGCCCGCTTCTCCACCCGCGAGGGCGTCTTCCTGATCCGGGCCGCGCTCACCGAGAACTCCTGGCTGCTCTACCCGGACGTACGACTGAGTGGTGGGTTCGCGTTCGCGACCTGGTGGAAGGGACCGCTCGCGGGACAGTTCGTCCTCACCCTCGGCGGTTACCACCCCGACTTCCACCGCGACGGCTACCCGGAGGTGCCGAGGCTCGGGCTGGCCTGGCGGGTCAGCGACCAGATCGCGGTCAAGGGCGGCGCGTACCTCACGTTGACGTCCGAGGCGTTGATGGCCGGCGTCGACGTCGAGGTCACCGCGAACTTCGGCTGGGCGTGGGCGCGCGTCGCGTTCGGCGCCCACGGCATCGTGTACTTCGACCCGTTCTGGTACGAGGTCGAGGCCTACGCGCGGATCTCGGCCGGCGTGAAGATCAGCACCTTCTTCGGCACGGTCAGGATCAGCATCTCCACGAGCGGCCGGATCAAGGTCTGGGGGCCGGAGTTCTCCGGCCGGGCGAGATTCGAGGTCGGGCCGTGCGGCATCACCGTCCCCTTCGGCAGCGGACGCCGGGTCGAGCCTCGGACCCTCAGCTGGGCCGAGTTCGTCGCGAAGTACCTCGAGGACGCCGGCGGCGGGACCGCGCGGGTGCTCTCGGCGATCACGGGGCGGGGCACGCTCCCGGCGGCGACGGGCGGCGACCGTTCCGCGCCGACCTCCGACGGCACGCCCGCGCGGCCGTTCGAGGTGTACGCCGAGTTCGAGCTCACCCTCGTGACCACGGTGCCGACCTCCGGTGTCGACGTCGACCTGGCCGGCGGACCGGTGCCGGTTCCGGTGGTGCGCTCCGACGGCCTGCCGGCGACGCTCGGGCTGAAGCCGATGCGGGCCGGCGGTCTCACCTCGACCCTGCGCATCCGGCTCGCGCGACGGGACCCTGTTACCGGCGTCTGGACCGCGCTCCCCGACCAGCTCCGGGTGGTCGGCGGCAACCTCGCGGCCGCGCAGCCGCGGCCGGAGGGCAGCGCGGTCGGCCGGGAGTCGTTCCCGATCGGAGCCTGGGGCGCGCCCGACGCCCCCGGCCTGCCTGCCGCGCCACTACCTAAGGGGGACGTGGTCCGGGCCGGCAACCAGGTCCGGCTCGTCGCCGAGGCGACGACGATGGCCCGCGGCCCGGAGATCGACTACTACCGGGTGGAGGCGTCTCGGCGGCCGCTGCCGTTGCAGGCTGGTGGCCCGTCGCGCGGTGACCTGCTGGCGACGGCCGGGACCGTGGCGGTGCCGCAGCCGACGACCGTCGCGGCGGCACTGCAGGCAGCCGGCGAACGGCTCTTCGCGGTGGCGGCCGAGGCTCTGCCGGCGGGCGTGCTGCCGGCCGGCGCGCGCAGCGGCCTGGCACGGGCGTCGTACCGGGGGGAGGCCGCCGCGCCGCCGTTGTTCGGCACGCTCGCCGACGGGATGGTCGAGGAGAACGCCGACGACCCGACCGCCGCACGCACTCCACCCCCGCCCCCACCCGAGCCCCGGCCGCTCCGGCCGCCGGTGGTGGTCGGCTACCTGACGGCTGGAAGCGGAGTGGCCGTGCGGGCGTCCGGCACCTCCGTCTCCGACCGGCGGATCAAGCGACGTCCAGCGCCGACCCTCGACTCCGTGCAGGCCCGGCTCGGCACGCACCTCCCCGTACGCCTGCACACTGTCGTCGCACCAGCGACGGAACGGTCCGGCACGCTCGCCGCCGAACGGGTGCCACGGACCGAGGCGACCGGATCGACCCGGTCCTACCCGCTCGGGAGCAGCGGGGTGGGCGGGACGGTCGGCGGCCTCACCGGCGGTTTCGAGCCGGTCGCCGCCACCTCCGACGACCACTCCCCCACCGCCCGCGCGGAGGCGGAGAGGACCGGACGGCCACTCGACTCTGGCGAGTTGGTCGTGCTCGCGCTGCCGGACGCCTCCGTCGACGTTCCCCGCAGCGGCCCGGGGCCGCGTCCGATGCTGGTGGTCGACGGGCAGGCCAGGGTGACCATCCTGCGGGGTGACGGCTCAGTCGTCGTCGACATCACGACAACGGACCGGCTCCCGCTGCCGGCCGGAGCCGCGTTGGTCGCCGTGCAGGCCGACGGCCTGGTCGACGACGGTGACGGGGTGGCCGGCTGGCACATCCGGTCGCGCGTCTGCGCGCTCGGCTCGCACGCGGCACTGGCCGCCGGTTGCGTCCTCACCGCCGACGGCGGACCGACCACCCGCGGCGCCACCTGGCTGACCTCGGGCGAGCTGCTGGCAGCCGCCGCCGCCGTACGCACCCGGTTCGCCCGCCCGGTCCGAGCCGTCGCGATCGTGGTCGAGGAAGGCCACGCCGACCGGGTCGACGCGGTGTCGCTCGACCTCACCGGCGCGCGGCGCGCGAGGGATGCCAACGGCGACGAGCAACCGCCGACCGTCCTGCTCAGCGGTGATCAGGCGGTACTCGTCTATCCGGTGGAGCCGGAGGAGCCAGGCAAGCGGCCCGTCACGGTCAGGGTGCGGGCGGGCGGCGACTGGCGGGTGACCGGCGTACTCGGCGCCGAGCACGGCGTCGACGAACTGACCAGACAGGTCGTCCGCAACGGCGTCGTCGCGGCCGGAGGCCGGCTGCTCGCCGGCACCGGGAAGGGCTGCCGGATCAGCTGGGACGACCAGGGAACGGGTGAGGCGCATGGCCGTCGGTGAGGGAAAGTTCGCGCTGTACTCGCGGATCGAGCCGCCGTTGCAGGCCGGCGACTACCGCTTCACGACCAGCCAGGTGATGAGCGCCACCGGGCACGACCCGGGCCAGTTGCCGGTCGCCGAGCTGCCGACCCACGTCACCGTCCGCGCGCCGCGCTACACGCTGCCGCCCGACCAGGTGCTGTCGACGTTCCCACCGGCCGGCAGCGAAGGGGCGTACGGGACCCGGCTTCCGCAGATCGTGATCCGCCGCCGGACTCTGCCCTGGGAACGCCTGGTGCAGAACGGCGTCCCGCCCTCGACCCCATGGCTCGCGCTGGTGCTGGTCGCCGAGGGCGAAGCCGAACTCCAGCTCAACCAACCGGTGGCCGAGTGCGTGACGCCCGGCCGGACCCTGCCCGGCAAGGCGGACGTCGAGCTCGGCAACTACCTGCAGATCCGCAAGTCGATGGTCGACCGGATCTTCCCCACCCAGCTCGACGTACCACTGCTGGCGCACGCGCGCGAGGTGGACATCCACGACACCGAGCTGATGATGGGCGACGACGACGGCTTCCTGGCCGTGGTGATCAGCAACCGGCTCCCCCTGCAGGGCCACGACGCGGACGGCACCGAGGTCCCGGTGAAGTACCTCGCCTGCCTGGTCAACCTCGAAGGACAGTTCACCAGCCTGCTGCCCAGCGCGCCGCAGCCCGCGCCCTTCACCCCTCTGCCGGTCAAGGTCGCCACGACCTACGCCAACCAGGCGCAGTGGGACCACACCACGATGGGTCGGCAACCGTACGACGTGAACATCGGGCCCGCCGCCGGCTCTGTCGGCACTGTTGGCACCGTCACCGCCGTCCCCAACCCCGGAACAAGTGCCGTCCGCTCGACCCAGCAGGCAAGCTGGTCCACCCAGCCGACCGTGCGAGAGCACGCGGACGTCTACGCCGAGATGGCCCGGGACTTTCGCGAGGCGGTGATCTCGGGCTATGTCGCGGGCGAGTTCGTCGCCGTGGACCCGACGTTGCGGTTCCCCGTGCTGCTGCACTGGAGCTTCACGTCGTTCGGCACCATGACGTTCCGTTCGCTGGTCGAGGGGCTGGACTCGGGCCTGCTCGGTACGGTCGGGGACGCGGAGGCCCCCGAAGGGACCGGCGCTCCGGACGTGACGGGGCGGCCGCCGATCGAGGTCGTCGAGACCGGGCACACCGGGCTCGCGCACCGGACCCGACGCGGCGACCCGGTGCGGTCCTGGTATCGCGGCCCGTTCGTCGCGCATCCCACCACCGACTCACCAGCTGACCGGCTGCCGCTCGCGCACGCCGCCGACCAGCTTCGGATCGTCGTCCCCGACGGCCGGGAGGACATCTCGCTCGCGGCAGCGTTCGAGATCGGCCGGCTGCTGGCGCTCGCGCGGCCGTCGATGATCGCGGCGCTGATGCGGTGGCGGCAGAACGGCTACCAGACCGCCCGCCGGAAGGCGGTGTGGAGGGACCACGTGCGTTTCCTCGACGAGGTACTCGGCGGAGACCCGGTGCTCGCCGGAGAGATGGTGCTGGACGGACACCTCGGTGTGCGGCTGGGCAGGAGCCTGGGAAACGCCGTCGCTCTTAAGCCGGGAGACTTCTTCGGCGACCCCGCGCCGCTGGTGTCCCCCGGTCGACCGCTGCCGGTGGACGAAGGGCCGGAACGCCTGCTGGCCAAGGGATTCGGGCTTCCCGCCGACCTCTTCGACGGCGATGCCGTGACGGTGCTCGACCGGCTGCGCGACACTCCGGTGCTCCAACCGGACGGTCCCCGCGACGCGATGACCTCGCAGGTGCGGGACGCACTGGCCCGCACCCTCCACCGCGAGGTCGACCGCCTGGTCGCCGACACCCTCGCGGGCGACGCCCGCCGGCCGGACGCGTTGGAACGGCTGCTGGCCGGTCTCGAAGCCGGCGCCGCCGAGGCGGCAGAGACCAGCGTGACGCCGCGGTCCGGACGCGAGGAGGGGGATACCGGTGAAGGTTGATGCCCGAACGGTGCTGAGGGAGCTGCCGCTTGCGATCAGCGAGCTGCCGCCGGTGGCGATCGCCACCGAGGACGACGGCGACGGCGCGATCCCGGCCGAGCTGCGGGAGTGGCTGGTGCGGCTCCGCCTGCTCGACGGCGTGCCGTTCGCCTACCTGGTCGCGGACTCCGAACTGCTGCCACCGGAGTCGATCCGCTGGTTCTACGTCGACCGGCGCTGGACCGATGCGCTGGTGCAGGGCGCGCTCGCGGTCGGAACGGTCAACAGCGACGACCGGACCCAGCTCGCGAACCAGTACCCGCAGGTGCGCGCCGAACTCGACAACGAGGAACGCAACCTGCGCCGCCAGGCCGGCTCGAACCGGTACGCCGGAGAGGCCGGGCCGATCAGCGGCTTCCTGCTGCGTTCGCAGGCGGTGTCGGGGTGGCCGGCGATGCACGTGCGGGCGTTCAGCATCGATCCGGGCCCGGACGCCGACGAGGCGAGGGTGCCGGAGGACCAGCCGGGGCGGATGCGGCTGCTGCGGTTGGAGCGCCTCGCTCCGGCGGTGCTGCTGTGCCTGTTCGACGGCGTGCCGACGGTGGTCCATCTCGAAGAGCCCCGACAGGGTGTGCAGTTCGGCTTCGACGCCACGGGCGAGGACGAGCACGTGCGGGCCACGCTGCGCCCGCGCGACGCGACCACGTTCGACTACCTCCCGGGCGCACCGGTCGACGTGCCGTTCCGGACCGGCGCCACAGGTGTGGTGGACATCCAGCAGTTGGAGCGCCGGCTCAAGGACCGGGCGGGCAGTGGCGCGGCCGACGGCCTGGACAGTTCGGAGTACGCCCTGCAGCTGGTGCGGTTCCCGTTCCGGCAGGTGTTCGGCGATCCCGCGCCGACGCCGGTGCGGTTCGTGTTCCGACCTACCGTGTCGTACCAGGCGATGGTCGACCAGGTGTTCCGGACGGAGGGCCCCTGATGGTCGATCCGCAGCGGCGCCGCGACGCCCTCTTCGACCGCCGGTTCACCGCACTCGTGCAGGCCGGCGCCGCGCTGTCCACGATCGGCACCTGGGACGACGGGCTCTCCCGCCGCACCCGGATCCTCGTCCCCGTCGACGTCCAGGCGTTCGTCGTACCGGTCAACGGCGGCGAGGCGACCGTCGCGATGACCGGCGGGCCGGGTGATCCGCCGCCGTTCGAGCCCGGCAGCGTCCGGCCCGCCGGCGTCCACCTGCACTGGGCGATGCCCGACGCCCTGGTCGCGGGCGCGAGCGATCCGACCGGCGAGGCTCTCGACCTGCCCCGCCTGCCCGACCGTTGGGTGGTGGTCCGCACTCTCCAGCCCCTCGGGAGTCGCGAGGCACGCCCGCGGGGCTGGGTGATCGACGCCCGCACCGGATCGGTCACCCCACTCGCGACCTATGCCGGGACACCCGATCCCGCGCCACCCGACACCCCGGTCCTCGAGCCGTTGGACGCCGCGGCCGGTGGCTCGTTGATGTGGACCGCGTCGTACGAAGCGAGCGCGGGCCGGTTCGGCTTCCACGACCCGCTTGACGACCTGACCACCGGAGAGAAGTTCGCCGGCGACCAGGCGGCGTACACGGTGGCCGGCTGGTGGAGCGACCTCGGCGAGGACCCGCTGGCCGCCACGACCGGGCCGAGACGGCTCGACGCGCGCCTCGCCGATCTCGGCTGGTACGTCGTGCACGACGCCGACGACGAGGCGCTGGTCGAGGAGGACCCCCGCCTGACCCGGATCCGCGACGGGATGGGCATGCCTTCGCCGAAGGACGCTGCTCCGGCGAGGATCACCGGCGCCGACGGGAGGATCGTCTCCGGCGCGCTCGACGACATCGCGTTCACGGTCAGGTCCCCGGTGCGGGCCGCCGACCTTGTCGTCATGACTCCGGCGCTGCCGCGTTACGCGACGCTGGTGCACGGCAGCGTGCTCGGCGTTCCGGTCACGGGTGCCCTTCCGCCGGCCGACGACCGGCCCGATGCCGCTGACCTCGGACTCGCGCTCGGCCAGGACGTCGACGACGTTGTCTCGGCGTTCGGCGCCGAGGTGCTCGGCCTCGATGCGACCCTTCGGCGGTCGGCGGAGACCCTGGTGGCGGCCTTCACCAGTGGCCTGATCGAGCAGATCGGCAGCCCCGACGGCCTGGAGGACCTTGCCGAACGCGAGCACGGCGACGGGTTCTGGTCCCTGCCCGGCGCTCCACTGCCGGCGGCGAAACCGGACCGCCTGCGCACCGAGGACACCGCTCCGCTCGGTCCCACGCGCGTGGGCCGCAAGGGCCGGGCCGCCCAACCTCCGCACCGGCTGGGCACCAGGCTGGGATGGGCCGACGTCGAGCTCACGTTGACATCCGGCACCGGAGCGGGCGCCGCGGCCTCCCGGCGTACCGAGGAGACACTGCCCGCCCCGGGCGGCACGACGCCGTCGGAGTCCCGCGAGGTCATCCGGCCTGCACCGCGCTACTTCCGGCCGCAGCCGCCGATGCTCGCGATGCGCGGCGTACGACCGAACCACCGGCACCACGGCGACGGTCTCTACGACGAGCAGGGCCGGCTGCGCTGCCGCTACCCGCGCGAGTGCGTACCCGCGATCGACGGTGTCATCACAGGCACCGCCGTGCTCGGCTCGCTCGGCTCGGGCGCGGTACCCGACGAGGTACTCACCGTGGTCCGCGAGGCCGTTCTGCTCAACCTGTACGGCTTCCACTGGCTCGCCGAGGCGGGCGCACCGGACGCGTCGATGGTCGAGGTCTACCGGACCAGGCTCGCCGCCGAGATGGTCCGGCTGTACGGCGTCGACGGCCGCTACGACGGCACGAGCCACCTGGCGGCCGCGGCACCCGCGCCGGCCCTGGCGCCGGGCGATCCCTGGGAGGGAAGGTCGACGAGGGACGAGCTGCTCGACCGGCAGATCACCGCCGAACTGGCCGAGCACGCGCTGGTCAGGGGGACCCCGCCGAGCCCCGTGGCGATCACCACCTGGCGGCAGCCGTGGGTGCCACTGTGGCTGGAGTGGAAGGTCACCCTCGACGGGCACGGCTCCACGGCCGGCTGGCAACTCGCCGGGCTCGACCTGGAACCGACCACCGACCCGCCCACGGATCCGGGCGCCGAGGTGAGCCGGCCCCTCGTCGGTCGCAGCCCGCTGAGCCAGGGGGTGTCGCGGGCGCTGTACGAAGGAATCCGTCGCTGGCGGGAGGCCGAACTCCAGCGCGACGCGACCGGGAACTCCACCCTGCCGACGTCCGACCAGGACCTGCTGGGGCGCCTCGGAGATCTGCTCGCCCCGCTCGACCTGGTGTCCGCGTCGCTCGACGGCCTTCGCGAGCAGCTCCTCGGCATCCCGTACGTCGGCGTCCTCCACAGTGCCGAGGACAACGACAGTGCCAACGACAACGACGGCAGCGACGGGGCCGACAGTCTGCCGCGAGCGACCGGCGCACCCGTCCCGCTCTTCGGTGGGACGCTCCGGATCGACGCCCTCCGGTTGGTCGACGCGTTCGGCCGGGTGCTCGACATCCCGCCGGAGGCGGTCGCCGGCACCGCCACGACGCTCGACCTCGCGGTGGAAGGACTCGCGGGCGGCATCCGGATGCGCCCACGGATCCAGCACCTGGCCAGGGCGCTCTTCCGGCTCGTCGACCCGGGTCAGCCGGCCGGCACCGACCCCGCCGAACTGCGGGAGGCGTACGTCGACCAGCTCGACCCCGCCGCCGCGGTCAACCCGGTTGCAGGGTTCCTGCTGCCGGACCACATCGACGAGGCGTTGGAGGCGTTCACCGCCGCCGGCGAGCCGATCGGGCAGCTCGGCCACGACGCCGTGAACGGCGCGGTGACCTGGGAGACAGCACCGGGCCGGCCCCTGCCCCCCGACGCCGGCCCGCTGGCCGGCCTCGATGCCCAGACACGGATCACCGGCGAAATCGCCGCCGGCCTCGTGCACGCCGACGTCGCGGCGCGCGACCTCGACCCACCACCCGGCATCAGCGCGTTGTCGGCACTGCTGCGGGTCATCGACACCACGCTGTGGACGGTCGACACCTTCGCGGCGATCGGTTCGCCGACCGTCGCCGGTCTGGTGGGCAGGCCGGTGACCGTGGTCCGGGCGACGCTGCGGTTGGACGCGCCCGACGACCTCGACGAGGTGGACGTGGTCGCGCCAGGCGGGCCGGCGGCGCGTCGGGCGGCGTACGACGCGATGCGCGAGCAACGGTTCGCGTTCCGGCTCGGTGCGCTCAGCCGGACCGACGACGCGCTGCTCGGGTTCTACCTCGATGACGACTACGCCCACCTGCGCCTGGTGGACCGGACGGTCGCCGCCCAGGCCATCGACAGCGGCCGCCAGCGTGGGCACCTGGGCCTGCTCGGCCAGGTCGCGGTGCCGGACGTCGACCCGCTCGTCCATCCGTACGTCGTTCCCGACGGCACGATCTGGCTGCGTCCCGGCCAGACGGCGCGCCTCACCCTGTTGATGTTGCCGGTCGGCCGGGTGCACCTCACGTCCGGGGTCCTGCCACGCAAACAGCTCACACTCTCCGACGAGTGGACCTCGCCCGGGCTGCGACGGCTGGTCCCCTCCGTGCGGGTGGGACCGGTCCTCGTCGACCCGGCCGAGATCCGCCTGCCGCTCGTCACGCTGCTCGGCGACAAGCAGACCTTCACCCGGCGGACCGGGCCGCTCACCTGGCGGGACGACCCGATCGTCGCCGCCACCCAGACCGCCTACCTCCCCCGGCTGCCACACGAGGCGCAGGAAGGCTGGATCCGGGTCACGCCCACCGAACCAGGCAACGGGCCAGGCAACCCAGGCAACCCAGGCAACGGACCGGGCAACGGACCGGGAGAGACGCCATGACCGAGCCGACGCCTCCCTCCACAGGTACCTCACGACCGTCACGACCCAGGACCCGACGGTCGGGACGGGCGGCCGAACGGCATTCGTTCGTCGCCAGCCGGGTCGGTGAGTACGACGCCACCGCACTCGCGTCGGCGATGTCCGACCGGCTCGCGGCCGAGGCGTCGGCCGCCGGCGTCCCGATGGAGCTGTTCCCCTCTGGCGACGAACGCCGGTGGGTGCCGATCGGCCCGTCCGTGACCCGCGCGTTCTCGTGGTTCTTCGCGCCGTCGTTCCCTCGCGCCACCGGCCGGGTCCGCGACGTCGCGGTGAGCGGCGACGGCCGCCGGGCCTATGCCGCGACCGCGAAGGGTGGGGTCTGGTACACCGACGACGGTGGCGCCACCTGGTCGCCCGTCGGTGGCTGGGCCGCCAGGTCGGCGGTGGCCGGCGGTGTCCACAACGCGCAGTCCTGCGGCGCGCTGCTCGTCGCGTTCGCCGATCCACCGGGCCCTGACCCCAAGGCCGACGCCGCACGGGACTTCGTCCTGGTCGGCACCGGCGAGCTGCAGGGCTTCGGCCGGCCACCCGCCAGGCCCGCGCTCGCCGGGCGGGGCGTCCTCGCGGCGTTGGGGCCGGCGACCAAGCCCGGCAACGACCCCACCTGGGAGCCCGAGGCCGGCGGCGGAGTCTTCGAAGGCCTCGGCATCTTCGAATTGGCGCGGGACCCGGCGGCGACCGCCGGCAGGACGACGGGTCCTGGTCACGACCGCGTGGCGGCGGGCACCAGCGCGGGCCTGTTCCTCGGCACCCGGCGCCCCGCGGCGGCGCCGCACAACGGGGAGTTCACCTGGACGGCGAAACCCGCCCTCGGCACTTTCATGGGCCTTCCCGCCGGACGACAGCCGATCGTCACCGAGGTGCTCTGGATCGCCCGCGGCGGCGATCCGGACGGCCGGATCCTGGTGGCGGTCGCGCTCGGACTCGAGACTCCCGCGCGGGCCGGCGTCGCACCGCCCGGCAGCGGGGTGGCCTACACCGACGACCTGGGCACGACCTTCCACTGGGTGGCGGGTCTCGACCCCACCGCGTCCGGAGCGGTTCCCATCGTTGGGCGGATGAGCTTCGCGAACCCCGAGGCGGACCGGGTCTATGTGCTCGGCGACCGTCAGCCCGCCGCGCCGACGGCCACGGTCGCCACCGTCTGGCGGATCGAGACCGCGGCCGCCGCCACCCCGTCGGCCGACCTGATCGCCGGCGTGCCCGTCGTGTGGGTGGGCAACTCGCTCGGCAAGAACCAACGCGACTACGACCAGGCCATCGCGGTCGACGTGGTGGGCGGCGTGGACCGGGTCTATCTCGGCGGCAACACCGGTCCTGGCGGTGCGTCGCTGTGGTGTCTCGACGTCAGCGTCGGACCGGCGTTGGTGCCGACGGCTGGGGTGTCCCGCACGGGTTCGCCACCAGCCGGCGACGGTGCGGCCACGGGTGGACACGTCGGCGGCAGCATCCACCCCGACGTCCACATGATCCGGCTGGCCGGCACGCATCCGAACCGTCAGGTCTGGGTGGCGACCGACGGCGGCGTCTTCGTGTCGACCCAGGCCGGTCGCGCGCACACGTTCGCCCCCCGGGCGACGGGCATGGCCGCTTTGGAGGTCAACTTCATCGCCGCCCACCCGACGTCGAGCCATTTCGCCGCCATCGGTACGCAGGACAACGGTCGGCAGTCCCGGGTCGGCGACCAGGTGTGGCACGACACCATGGATGGCGACGGTGGCGGCATCGTGATCCACCCGAACGAGTCGCAGGTCATCGTCTCGCAGGCGTTCTTCGCGGCATGGGACTGCGATCCGTTCGCCGGTTTCGTGAACCCCCTCACCCAGGGGGCGTTCGTCGACCCCACCAGCGATCGGGAGAGCGAGGCGTCAGCCTTCTACTCCGGTGCCGCGGCGGTCCGGCACAGCCCCACGTCCGCCCGGATCGCGCTCGGAACCAACCGGGTCTGGCTCACCTCCGATCTCGGCGTCGCCGACCCGAGCACCTGGAACGTTCTGCCCTATCCCGGTGGACCGCTGACCAACCCACGCGCGGGCGGGAGCGACCCGCCGGCCAACCGCAACGTCGGCATCCCGGGAGGCACACCGCTGCCCGTGGTCAGCGGCGGCAAGGGACCGCTCGGCGAGGTGGTCACCATGAAGTGGGTCTCGTCGACCACGATCCTCGTCCTCTTCGCGAACGGGCTGGTGCGCTGGACCGAGGACCCGGTCACCCACCAGTGGACCTCGCGGCTCCTGGTCGCACCAAGCAACGTCACGTTGACACCGCCGGTCATCGACGCCCCGGACCCGGCCGTCAGCATGCTGAGCGACGTCGCGCCCGTGCCTGGGACGGACGACTTCTACCTCGCCACGACCGGCACCCTGGGGAACGCCGCCGACACCTGTCTGTACTTCCACGACGCGAGCAGCCGGTTCTTCGCCACGTCGCTACGTACCCAACTCTCCGCGCTCGATCCGGCGTACGCGGTGGTCGTCGATCCGGTGGAGGTCTCCGAGGTCTATGTCGGCACGGTGACCGGCGTGTGGAAGGGAGTGCGCGGCGCAGGTCCACCCGCGCCCGGCGCACACTGGCCGCACACCTGGGAGACCGACATCAACGGACTCCCCCAGGTGGCGGTGCAGGATCTCAACATCTGGGTCGACCCGGACGGCTCCGCCGACAGCCCACGACTGCTGCGAGCCGCTACACAGTCGCGAGGCGTCTGGGAGCGCGACCTGCGAGCCGCACCCGACCCGAAGCGTACGTACCTGCGGGTGCACGCCCGCGACGACCGGCGGCGGCTGCCGACGCCGATGAAGAATCCCCGGGTCAAGCCGGGCCGGCCGGACGTCGTGCCGTTCGCGAGCCGGGACATCATGATCCGGCCGCGAGCGAACCCCGCCACGGCGCCACGGTGGCCGCTCTCGCCAGGTGCGTCCATGAACTTCGGCAACGCACCCGCGTACCAGCTGTGGACGTTCCAGACCGCGTTCCGCTGGCTCTATCCCTCTGTGCACCCGGACGGCCAGTGGCCCGCGACCTTCGGTGCTCTCCTGGAGCTACACCGCAGCACCGCGTCCACCCTCGGCCCGGTCGAGCCGACGATCAACAAGGCCCTGTGGGACGCCGTGGTCGGCGGCACGCACCTCGACGCCGCCGGTGCCGTCACCAACAGCGCGTCCGACCGTTTGGCGGTGTACCGCCCGGCGTGGCAGACGCCGCTCGCGATGGACGCGGTCGCCACCGAGATCGACCTGCTGGAGAACGTCGTTCCGCCGAAGGTTGTGAACGACGTCTTCCACGTGTTCGCAGAGCCCAGCACGGTCGATGTCCTCATCCACCACCGCGACACCGAGGCGGTGCCCGCCGGGAACGCGTTCGCCATGCTGCTCTGGCGTTCCGGCCCATCTCAGTCGGCGCTGTTGGCGACCGACGTCTCACCGATCCCCGCCTATGTGAACGGGGTCCTGAGCGGCGGGCCCGTTCCGCCCGCTCCGACCGGGTGGAACCGCGCCGAGACTCCCGGGGGCTCACCGAAACTTCCGCTGCCGGTGCCGCTGGACGCCCGGCTGCCGCGCGCGGTGCCGATCGACGTGGACCTGTCCAGCCCCGGTATTCCGGCCAACCACTTCGTGTTGTTCCTCGCGGTGGCCGGATCCAGCATTGATCCTTGTGGCGAGGCGCCCGTCGGCCTGCCCGCGGTGCCCAAGCCCGCCGACCTGGTCAGGGGTTGGCCGTACGCCGCCCTGCGACTGGTCAAGGTCTCCGCTCGGCCCTGAGCCGCGGGCGAAGTTCGGCGAAACGCTGGGACTGCCGCCCGGCCCCCGCGTGGCGATCGAGGATGACTCTGAGGCGGGCGTGCGCGCCCCCGCCGGGGTGCGGCTCCTGGCGTACGCTCGTAGACAACGCAGCATGAATCAGCGTGGAATCAGCGGGGTCCGAATGCGGTGAGCGGATTGCGTAAACCGCATGGAATCGCCCTTCATCGTGGATTTGTACTTGGTGAAATAGGCGCATGCCGACATTGGCAACAGATTCGGCCGACAGCCTGACTCGGGAGCTGGGTGGCCTTCCGGTCGAGGTGACGAGTTTCGTTGGCCGCCGGGAGGCCGCAGCCGGGGTGAAGCACGCACTGGCGCGGTCGCGGCTGGTGACGCTCACCGGCGTCGGCGGTGTGGGCAAGTCACGGCTGGCGTTGCGGGTGGGGCGCACCCTGCGACGTGCGTTCACCGACGGGGTGTGCTGGGTGGACCTGGCGAAGTTGCAGAACCCGGGGATGGTCGATCGTGCGGTTGCGGCCGCCCTGGGCCTGCGGGACCAGTCGGCACGTACGTACGAGACCGTGCTCGCGCACTATCTGGCCGACAAGACCATCCTTGTGATCCTGGACAACTGCGAACACGTGCTCGGCCCCTCCGCCAACCTGTGCGCCACGTTGCTTTCCACCGCGCCGGGCCTGCGGGTGTTGGCGACAAGCCGGGAGCCGCTCGGAATCGAGGGCGAGCACATCTGGCCCGTTGCACCGCTGTCCCTGTCAGAGGTGGCCGAGTCGGCTCGGGTGTTCGACAAACCGACCCGATCGGAGCACGGCTCGTCGGCGCTGAGCGGAGCGGATCGAAGTGTGGTGTCCACCTACTCGGAGGCTGTGCAACTGTTCGAGGATCGAACCAGATCCGTCTTGCCTGGCTTCGTCGTGGACCGGACCAGCGAACGTGTGGTGAGTCGCCTGTGCCAACGGTTGGACGGTGTGCCGCTCGCCATCGAACTTGCCGCTGTGCGGATGCGCGTGTTGGCGCCGGAGCAGATCCTTGCTCGGCTGGAGGACCGATTCCGACTGTTGACCGGGGGGAGTCGTGCCGCCTTGCCGCGGCATCAGACGTTGCGGGCGACGGTGGACTGGAGCTTCGACCTGTGCTCGGAGTCCGCGCGGGAGCTGTGGGCTCGATGCTCGGTGTTTGTCGGCGGTTTCGACCTGGCGGCCGCGGAAGCTGTGTGTGCCGACGATCAGCGTTCCGCCGCCGAAGTGCTGGACGGGATCGCCGGCCTGGTCGACAAGTCCATCGTCATCCGGGACCAGCGCGGCACGTTGGCGAGATACCGGATGCTGGACACGATCCGGCACTATGGCCTCGAGCGACTGGCCGAACGTGGCGAGCGAGCTGCGCTTCTGCGGCGGCACCGGGACTACTTCCTACGGCTGGCCGAGGCCTCCGACGCGGAGTCGTGCGGCTCGGGCCAGCTGGAGTGGCTACAGCGCCTGCGGTGGGAACGTGCGAACTTCTGGCAAGCCTTGGACTACTGCTGCAGCACCCAAGGTGAAGGGCGAACAGGTCTACGCATGGGTGCAGCGCTCTGGTTCTACTGGGTCGGTTGTGGGTTCGTGCGCGACGGGGGTTACTGGCTCGACCGAATCCTGGCCCTCGACGCGAGCCCGACGAAAGAGCGCGCCAGGGCACTGTGGCGGGCCGGCTGGATCGGATACCTGCAAGGCGACAACGAGGCAAGTTTGGCCCATCTCGAGGAGAGTCTTTCCCTCTCGCGCGCGTTGGGCGACGAGACCGAGACGACCTACGCCATGCAGTTCCTCGGCGAGGCGGAAACGTTCGACAACAACGTGGTCCGCGGTGAGGTGTTGCTGGACGAGGCACTGGACCGCCAGCGCAGCTCCGACCGCTGGACCGCTCCTGGTCTCCTGGTCTTCGCACAACGAGCCTGGGTTGCCGCACACGTAGACATTGAGTACGCCGTGGCGCTTCTGTCCGAGGGTCGTGCCATCTGCGCCGCGTCGGACGAGCGCTGGACACGCTCGTGGATCGACTGGCACCTCGGCGCCATCCTGTGGATAGGCGGCAGGCATCAGGAATCGGGCGTCCACCTGCGAAAATCACTCCGCACCAAGCGGGAGTTCGAGGATCCACTGGGCTTCCCCTTCGTCATCGAGCTTCTGGCCCTCGTGTCCTCATCGGAGGGAGATGCCGAACGCGCCGGTGTGCTGTTCGGGGCGGCGGAGAAGATGTGGCAACTCATCGGCAGGCCGCTGGCAGGCATCAAGGTTCTGCTCGCGGGGAGCGAGACGTGCAGGACGCGTAGCCGGAATGCCCTCGGAGACCAGGCATTCGAGGCCGCGATCCAAAAAGGGCGGTCGATGTCACAGAAGGATGCGATTGCCTACGCCCTCGGCGAGAAGGCGACACCGACCGCCACCGAGCCAACAGGTGCGCCCCCACCCCAAGCCGGACTGACCAAGCGGGAGCAAGAGGTCGCCGACCTCATCGCACGAGGCCAGTCCAACAAGGAAATCGCCAACACCCTGGTGATCTCGCAGCGTACAGCCGAGACCCATGTCGAGAACATCCTCATGAAACTGGGACTCAGATCCCGCACGCAGGTCGTGACATGGCTGACCAGACGCCACCGATGACCGCGGGGACGCGCGCACTTCGGACGGCCCGGTTCAAACTGCGCGCGAGGTTCAGCGGTACGGAGGCTTCCCCAGGGTCGGCAGGCGGCGACAGTTTCGGCAGGATGGTGCGATGGCAGACGCGGATCGGCGTGATCTCGGTCGGGTGTTCAACGAGGTGCCGGAACTCTACGACCGTGTTCGACCGAGCTATCCCGATGAACTGTTCGCGGACCTCGTCACTGTCACCGGCATGGACAAACGGTCGTCGGTGCTCGAGGTGGGCTGCGGTACCGGCCAGGCGACGCGCTCGCTGGCGGCGCTCGGGTGCTCAGTGACCGCCGTCGAGCCGGGCGCGGGAATGGCCGCACTCGCTCGCCAACGGCTCGCTACGTTCGGCAATGTCGAAGTCGAGACGTCGACGTTTGAGACGTGGGACGACGACGGTCGACGCTTCGACGTCGTGGTGGCTGCGTCGGCGTGGCATTGGGTCGACCCGTCGATTGGCTGGCGCCGAGCGCACGACGTGCTCTACCCCGGTGGTTGGATGGCGCTGCTCGGCAACGTCGTTGTCCGCCGGCCGGGAGAGCCGGAGGTGTACGCCGAGACCGCCGATCTCCACGAGCGGTTCTCCCCCGGGAACCCCGGCTGGGGTCATCCGCCACTCGAGGGCGACGTGCGCACAGCCGACGAGGGTTGGGGACTCGTCGACGATCCCGGCGGCTTGTTCGGCCCCACGATCGTGCGCTGGTACCCGACCGTTCAGTGGTTCAACGGCGACGGCTTCGCCGATCTCCTTCGCTCGACGTCGCTGTACCGCAGGCTCGACCGCGACGTCCGTGAGCCCCTGCTCGACGCCATCGCCGAACGCATCCGCACGCGGATGGGCGACCGGGTATCACGCCGTTACCTGAGCGTCCTCCGGGTTGGACAGCGCGCCGAGTGACCAAGAGGTGAAGGCTACGTCGTAGAGGTTCTCTTCCGGCATCGGCGGCTGTCCGGTACTGGAGGAACCGGTGGCGTGTTGCGTGGACAGGCCGCCCGAGACCGATGAGTTTCCGTCTCGCCATCGGTCACCACACTGACACTGCACGCCCTGCGGAAGGAACGGAAAGAACGATGTCAAGCCTCACGGTGGACTTCATCATCTCCCTCGACGGTTACGCGTCCGCGGACGGTTGGCCCGGCTACTGGGGCATGGAGGGGCCTGAGTATCTGGCGTGGATCAGCGAAAGCGCCGAAAGCGAGCACACCACCCTCATGGGTGCGACGACGTACCGGCTGATGTCCGGGTTCGCCGCCGAGATGGCCGACGATCCCGGCTTTGCCGCATTGACCGCGCTGCCCAAGGTGGTGTTCTCCTCCACCTTGAAGGCACCACTGTCGTGGGCCAACACGGAGTTGGTCGACGGGGACCCCGTCGAGGCCGTGCAGGACATGAAGCGGCGCGACTCCCGACCGCTGCGCGCCTTGGGCAGCCTCACCTTGTGCCGGTCGCTGCTCGAAGCCGGCGTGGTGGACCGCTTCCGCGTGGTCGTCTTCCCGGTCATCACGGGCGCCACCGGGAAGGAGCGCATCTTCGACGGTTACCGCGACATCGCACTCGACTTGGTGGACAGCCGCACCTTTGACGGCCGGCTCCAGTTGCTCGAGTACGTTCCCACGGTGCTCGACGGGCCGCCTGGCGTCGGCGGCTGAACTGGCCTTCCGGCGGCGGTCAGAGGACGCGGTGGGAAAGTTGTTTGTCAGGGTTCGCCGGGCGTTGCTACGGTGCTGGCGTCAGGTGTGGAAGGGGGTGACGATCATGTCCGATCCAGTGACAGCGTCGCCCGAGAGCCGCCACCAGCCCTGACAGAGAGCCTTGGGCCTCGCTGCTGAAATCACAGTGGAGGCTCCTGATGCATCTTTCCCTTCTGCTTCGCCTGCGCCGTTTCCTGGCAGGACAGCGGTTGAGGCTTGCCCTGTTCGTCGCGTTGTTGCTGGCGTCGGCGCTCCTCGCCGTCGTGGTCCCGCTGGCGTTTCAGCGGGTCGTCGACGATGGACTGGCGGTGGGCGCCACAACGGTCGCGATGACGTGGACCGGCGTAGCGCTCGCACTCGGCATGATCGCCACCGGGGCGGGTGCCGTCGCGAACGCCTGGGGCGCCGAGGTCGGTACCAGGATGTCCGAGGCGCTGCGGTTGGCGCTGTTCGACCAGATCACCGCCCAGCCGTACGCGTTCCATGCCCAGTCCAAGGCGGGCGCCGTGGTTTCCCGGCTGACGCGCAGCCCCTCAGCGGCCAACAACCTGATCCAGTCGATCTTCGGCGCGTTGGTCGGTCAGGGAGTGCTGTTGGTCCTGGCTGTGGTCACGTTGGGCAGTATCAACGTGAGCGCGGTCGTGGTCGTGCTGGCGATGGTTCCACTGTTCATGATCCCGTTCCGGGTGTTCACCCATCGCCTGTTTGCGGCCGGGCGCGACCAGACCGCCGCCACCAGTGAGGTCGAGCACTTCCTCACCGAACGACTCAACGTGGAAGGTGCCGTGTCCAGGCACCTGCTCCATTCACACCCCGCCGAATCCGCGGAATTCGCCGCCCGGGCGGCCAAGATCACGGCGGCCGTGATTCGGCGTAACAACAACTTCTACGGATCCCAGTTCTTCACCTCCGCCCTTGCCGCTCTGGGCGTGGCCGGCGCCTACGCTGCCGGCGCGCTGCAGGGTACCTCGGTGGGACAGGTCGTCGCGATGGCCGGCCTGGTGAAGTTGATCTACGACCCGCTCGTGCAGATCAGCATCCAAGGGCTCAGCCTGAGTGGCGGCATCATCGAACTGGAGAAGATCTTCGCGGTGCTGGACATGCCGGTCCACCAGCCGGCAGGTCAGCAGAAGCTCGACACGTCGGCGCGACGGCTCGCGTTCGAGCACGTGTGGTTCCGGCATCCCGCGCCCGGAACAGCGACCCTGCCTGACCTCGCAGCGGAGACTCCCGCCGTCGGCGAACACGACTGGGCGGTCGCCGACCTCACGTTCTCTCTCGTGCCTGGTGGTACGACGGCTCTGGTCGGACCCAGCGGAGCCGGCAAAACCACCACGGCACTGCTCGCCGTCGGGGTGCACCAGCCGACCCGAGGTCGCATCATGATCAACGACCTCGACCTGGCCGAGCTGTCTCCGACCTCGCGGCACCGGGCCATCGGCATGGTGACCCAGGACGTCTTCGTGCTCCACGCCAGCCTCCGGGACAACCTCACGGTCGCCCGGCCCGGGGCGACCGACCGCCACCTCAAGGAGGCCCTGCGTCGCGCCCAGCTCGCCGCCCTCATCGACACCCTCCCGCAAGGACTCGACACCACGGTCGGTGATCGCGGATTCCGGCTGTCCGGCGGAGAACGTCAACGACTCAGCCTCGCCCGGCTCTTCCTCGCCGATCCGGCCATCGTGATCCTGGACGAAGCAACCGCTCACCTGGACACGCTGACCGAAGCCGCGCTCCACGACGCGATGACCGACCACCTGGCCGGGCGCACCATGTTGATCATCGCCCACCGGCAGAGCACGATCGAGAACGCCGACCAGACCATCCATCTCGACAAGGGCCGGGTCGTCACCCCATTCACCGTCTGACGGCTGGCGATCCTGGTCGACGGGGCGCGCGGGTGGCGAAGGCTGCCCTTGGTGCACAGGGAAAGCTAAGGGGTGTCGAGACAGACGAGAACGTCCACGGCGACCGGATCGGGGCCGTCGTTCTTCACCGTCAGACCACGCGGTCCGTCGGTGACGAGCGCCGCGAGCACATGGGGGTTGGCCACGAGGAGCGTTCCGTCGACGACGATCGGGTCGCCGCTCGTCGTCCCGTGGCTCGGAGTCACGGTGACGGTCGCGGCGGAGCCCTGCCCCGAACCACCGGTGGTTGTCGCCCTCAGCGCCAGCAACGCGACCGTGCCACCGTCGGGCAACAGCGGGACCTCCACCTCGTCGGCTCCCCCGGCAGCCTCGAGCGAGCTCGACGCGAAGGTGTACGAGTCCGGAGCCAGGCTCGCTCCGAGCGGCATCGTGGGCCCGCCCTGCACCTTGACCGACGCGGTCACGGAGACGTCGACCATGGGGACCTCCTCGGGACTGTCCTGCTTTCGTACGTCCACAATGCGCCGGCGCCGTCAAAGCGGTGTCACCGCCGCGTCACCGAGCCCGTGACGCGGGTGTGACGAGCAGGTGACGGCGCTCGGGCACCGTGAGGAGCCGAGGCGATCATCGTCGAAGGAGCCTGCGATGCCTGCAGCACTCACCTACCCGGGCGTGTACGTCCAGGAGATCCCCAGTGGTAGCCGCGCCATCACCGGCGTCGCGACGTCGATCGTCGCATTCGTCGGGCGGGCCGCGCGAGGGCCGGTGGACGAACCGGTGTCGATCGCTTCCTTCGCCGAGTTCGAGCGCGTCTTCGGAGGCCTCTGGCGCGAGAGTGGACTCGGCTACGCGGTCCGCGACTACTACCTGAACGGTGGTAGCAGTGCACTCGTGGTCCGGCTCGCCGGTGGCGCCACCAGCGCCGAGCTCGACGTCGACGGCCTGGCGCTCACGGCGTCCGGGCCGGGCTCCTGGGGCAACGTTCTCGAGGTGGACGTGACCCATCCGTCCGCCGGTGACGCGGCCGAGGTCGCGGCCGCACAGGGCGTGGACGCCAACGACCTGTTCCACCTGACCCTCCGTGAAGGGCCGGCAGAGTCCCCACGGCTGCGCGAGGACTTCCTCAACCTCACCGTGGTCGAAGGCCCGCGCCGGGTGGACCTGGTGCTGCGGGCCTCGCAGCTGGTCTCGACCGCGGGAGCGCTGCCCGCCGACCGGCCGGCCGCGGGCAGCTACGTGGTGGCGTCCACCGCTCAGGGCGACGACGGTGCCGCTCTCCAGGCCGACGACTACGACGACGGTACGACGTTCGCGAGCGGGAAGAAGGGCCTCTTCGCGTTGGCGAAGGCCGACCTGTTCACCCTGCTGTGCCTGCCCCCGTCGAGTCCGGCGGGAGACCTGCCGGACGCCCTGTGGGCCACGGCCCTGTCGTTCTGCCGGGACCGTCGCGCGTTCCTCCTTGTGGACCCACCCGGTACGGCGACACACACAACGGTGGAGGCCTGGCTCGCCGCCCGAGGCCTCTCGGGGGAGATGGCCCGCAACGGTGCTCTGTACTTCCCGCGCATCCGCCGCCCCGATCCCCTACGCGACGGCGCGGTCGGCGAGTTCGTGCCCTGTGGCGCGGTCGCCGGTGTGATGGCGCGGACGGATGCGTCCCGGGGCGTCTGGAAGGCGCCGGCGGGCATCGACGCCGGCCTCGCGGGGGCCAGTGGGCTGACGGTGAACCTGGCCGACTCCGAGAACGGCGCACTGAACCCGAAGGGCATCAACTGCCTGCGGACGTTCCGTGGCGTCGGCTCCGTGGTGTGGGGAGCGCGGACCCTACGCGGCGCGGACATCCTGTCCGACGAGTACAAGTACGTGCCCGTGCGACGGCTGGCGCTGTTCCTGGAGGAGAGTCTCTACCGCGGCTCGCAGTGGGTGGTGTTCGAACCGAACGACGAACCCCTGTGGTCGCAGGTCCGCACCACGCTCGGCGCGTTCATGCAGGACCTGTTCCGGCAGGGCGCGTTCCAGGGTCGCACGCCGCGCGAGGCGTACTTCGTCAGGTGCGACGGGGAAACCACCACGCAGTACGACATCGACCGCGGGATCGTCAACATCCTCGTCGGCTTCGCACCGCTCAAGCCGGCCGAGTTCGTGGTCATCGGCATCCAGCAGAAGACCACCAGCGCGTCGGCCTGAGCGGCACGCGGAAAGGAGGGGCGGCATGGCCGAGTTCACGGTGAACGCGACCCGCTTCGACCCGTACAAGAACTTCAAGTTCCGGGTGAAGTGGGACGGCCGGTACGTCGCCGGCATCAGCAAGGTGGGTGCCCTCAAGCGGACGACCGAGGTGGTGGCCCACCGGCACGGCGGCGACCCCAGCAGCAGTCGCAAGTCACCCGGTCGTTCGGAGTTCGAGGCGATCATGCTCGAACGCGGTGTGACCCACGACCAGGACTTCGAGCAGTGGTCGAACAAGGTGTGGAACTTCGGCTCCGGGCTCGGAGCCGAGACCTCGCTGAAGGACTTCCGCAAGGACATCATCATCGAGGTCTACAACGAGGCGGGCCAGCTGGCCCTTGCGTACAAGGTGTTCCGCTGCTGGGTCTCGGAGTTCCAGTCACTGCCGGAGCTGGACGCCAACGCCAACGCCGTCGCGATCCAGAGCCTCAAGCTGGAGAACGAGGGATGGGAACGCGACTACGCGGTCACCGAGCCGACGGAACCGTCGTTCGTCGAGCCCTGACCTCTCGGCACCTTGACCGGAAGGACGGCCAATGGGCGCTCTCCGCGATCCCGGGCGGTTGCTCGTCGCGTGGGAGGACGCTGCCGGTGTGCCGCCGGCTGCCCGCGGCACGGTCCTCCTCCACCGGGCAGGGCTGGTCGACGACCTCGACACCGCCCTCGACCTCCCGATCGGGGCGGTCGCGTCGCTGGCCGCCCGGCTCTACGCCGAGGAGTTCGGTGCTGTGGTTCCGGGGATCCTGACGTGTCACAGCTGTGGGCAGCTGCTCGACGTGGAGCTACCGATGGCCTCCGTCGTCGCCGCGTCCCAGGACGAGTCCGTGGGCGCGGAGTCCGCGGTCGCACTCGCCGGCGGCCGCAGGCTGCTGGTCCGCGCACCGACGACGAGGGACCTGGTCGCCGCCGGCGGTTCACACGACCCCGCGCGGGAGCTCCTGAACCGCTGTGTCCGCGCCGAGGACAACGCCCCGGTCGATGCCGACGGCCTCGACGAGGCCGCGCTGACGCTGGTGGACGCCGCGGCCGAGGAACTCGCCGGGTCCGCGGCGGTCGTCGTGCGTACGGCCTGCCCGTCCTGCGGCACCGAGGTGGTCGCGCCGTTGGACGTTGCCGCTCTCCTCTGGGACCGGGTGGCGTACGCCGCACCCGCCATCCTCGCCGAGGTCGCCGAGCTCGCCGCCGCGTTCGGATGGGCGGAGGCCGAGGTGCTCGCGCTCACACCGGTCCGACGTCGCACCTACCTCGAACTTGCCCGAGGAGGTGCCCGGTGAGCGGGTTCTTCGCGCGGATGGCAGCGCGAGCGTCCGGCCAGGAAGTGCCCGTCGCGGTGCGCCAGCCTCAGCCGTACGAGACAGCGACGGACCCAGGTACCGGCGGGCCGGCGCGAGGATGGCTCCCGAACGGCACCCAGCACGCAGACGTGACTGAGCTACCCGCTTTCGTGCTGCCCGAGGTGTCGAGTGAGACCCGTGACCGTGCCATCGACCCGCGGTTCCCGGACCGGCTGAGGTCTAGTCAGCCCGCGAACGGCGTACCTTCGCACCCGTCCGCCCCGATCGACGGTGGGCGGGCACGCCCCGGACCAGCCCACCCTCCGGCCGTCCTGCCCCTCCGGCGCACCACCCCACCCGACGTCGCACCGCGTCCCGGGCCAGATTCGCCGGGCGGCCCGCACCCGTCCACGCCACTGATCGCCGCGACCCGCCCGGACCGGGACCGACCCGGTGTCGATCCCTCCGGAGCGGCACCGGCCGGATCAGAACTGGACGGCCCACGGCAGCCGCTGGCTCAGGAGCGTTCGACACCCACCACGCCCCCTCCGCGTCCCGCCGGATCAACGCCCGCCGTCCAGCAGCAGCCCGGTTCGCGGCGTCGGCAGCAGCCTCGCGGAGCACCCGAGCCGTCCAGTCAGGCAGCTTCGGCGGCCACGACGGGCGAGCCACTGTCGCCCGCGCGACGCGCCACGGGAAACTCGCGTCCACCGGTACCCGATCTGGCGACCCTGCTGCGAACCCACGTCCTCCCGCACCTGGCTGACCGGGGTGCGGTGTCCCGCGACGAGATCGTGGTCGTCGACGACACCCCGAACGGCTCGCCGGCGAGACACCGCGACCCACCGGCGCCCGGGACCGTGAGCGTACGCACCGGACAGGTCCGCAGCCACGGCTCCGAGGCGTCCGGACCGCGAATCGATCGTGGCGCTCCGGCAGGAAGTGCAGCACCAGAGGTGAACGTCCACATCGACCGCGTCGTCGTGACCAGGGCACCGGCGCCCCCACCCACCCCCGCTCCGGTGCCGGCGCCCGCCCCACGGTCCGGCCGCACCCGTGTCGACCACGCCGGCTACCTCACCCGCCGCCGGGAGCGCGGATGAGCAACTCATTGGCGATCGCTGCGGTCACCTCGGCCATCAGGTACGTCCTCGACCGGGCCCTCGAACGTACGCACCCCGGGCAGGTCGGAGACGCGGCCGTGACGACGCTGCACCCATCCAAGCTGGTGACCACCGATCTCGCCGGCAGTGCGGGCATCAACGTGTACTGCTACCAGGGAACCCCCAACCACGCGTGGAACCTCACCGACCTGCCGACGCGACGCGGCGACGGCTCCACCGTCAAGCGCCCGATCGCCGCCCTCGACCTGCACTACCTCCTCACCTGCTACGGCGAGGAGACGCGGCTCGAACCGCAGCGGCTGCTCGGCCGGGTCGTCGGCGCCCTGGCCGCCACCTCCATGCTCACCCGGGGCGTCGTGACCGCCGCCCTGGATCTCTACAGCGGCGACGACACGGAGACGCCGTTCCTCGCAGCGTCCGACCTCGCCGACGAGGTGGAGCTGGTCAAGCTCTCCTCGGCGACGCTGTCGCTGGAGGAGATGTCCAACCTGTGGGGAATGCTGGACACGCCGTACCAGCTGTCGTTGACCTACCTCGCCACCGTGGTGCTGATCGCCGCGGACGTGACACCGAAGGTGGCGTTGCCGGTTCGTCGGCGGGCTCTGACGGTGAGCCCTTCGGGGCCACCCCGGCTTGCGAGCGTCACGACCGACCCCGCGGACCAGGCGGTGGGGACCGGATCGACGGTCGTCGTCCGCGGCAGCCGCCTCCTCGGGCCTGGCGCGGGGGTCAGGATCGGCTCGGTGGCCCTCGCGCCACAGCCCGGAGCCACCGCGGACGAGGTGCGGGTTGTGGTCGCCGACACGGTGCCTGCGGGCGTACACGCGGTACAGGTGACCCACCGGTCCCCGGCCGGCCCGGCCGGAGCACCGTCCCGAGTCGTCGCAACCTCCAACGCCGTCCCTCTCGTCGTCCGCCCCTCCGTGAACGTGACGGGCATCGACGCCGACGCCGTAACCCTCGCGGTCAGCCCGCCACTGCAGGCCGGACAGCGTGTCACCGTGGTCCTCGGCCGGCTGTCAGGCGGTTCTCCGGAGGATCCCACCGACGTGACCCTCGTCCTGCCGCCGCTACCCGACGATGAGGCACCGCAGCCGTCGCTCCTCGTCCCCTCCGACGACATCCCGGAGGGTCGGTGGCTCGTGCGTCTCCAGGTGGACGGTGTCGACAGCCTGCCCGGCCTCGTGGGTGAGACCTACGCCGCACCGTCCGTCACGCTTCCGGCGCCATGACCGAGACCACCAGCGCCACGTGGGAGCAGGCCAACCGGGATGCTCTCGTCGCCGAGCTCGGCGTCCTACGTGCGCTGCTCCGGCACCGCGCCGGGGAGGTCAACGGACCCGGACCTGACGAAGCGCGGGCGGCCGCAGCGTGCGCGCAGGAGCGGCTGCCGGGTCCGAGCGCCCTGGACCAGGTGGTGCAGGGTTTCGGCCTGACGACGTTCGAGCGGTCGGCTCTGCTGCTCGCGGCCGGGCCCGAACTCGTCGCGGCGGCCGCTGACGAGATCGCGGCTGTCGGTGGTGACCCGCGGCCCACGTTCGCACTCGCTCTGTCGACTCTTCCCGAGGCCTCCTGGGGCGCAATGACGCCGACCGCCCCGTTGCGGCGGTGGCAGTTGTTGCGGCTGCTCGACCCGACCTCGCTGACTCGTACGCCGCTGCTGGTGGCCGAACGGGTGCTCCACCACCTGGTCGGCGCGGGCTACCTCGATCCCGAGCTCGCCGCGGTCGCCCGGCCGGCAAGCACCGCGGTCGAGCTCGCCGACTCTCTACGTGAGGCGGCCGACGCCGTCGCGGCAGCCTGGGCCGACGGCCGGCTGGTCGTGCTGAGCGGACCACAGCGGGAGAACCTCACCACCGTCGCGGCAGCGGCGGGTCAGGCGGCCGGTGGCCAACGGCTCTTCGTCGTGTCCGCCACGGACCTCCCGCGTGCACCAGCCGACCGGGACCACCTCCTGCGCCTGATGGAACGCGAGTCCGTACTGGCCGGGTGCGCGTGGGCAATCGATCTCGACGGTGCCCGAGCGGACGAGGTCGGCGGGCTCCTGCGTGCGCTTCCCGGCCTCGGCGTCCCCGCCGTGCTGCTGGCGACGGACGACACGACCGCCCCCGCTGGGGCCGTCCGGGTCAGTGTTCCCCGCCTCGGAGTCCAGGAGCGACACGCGATGCTGTCGGCCGCGTTGCGTCGGCACCGCGGCACGCGGCCCGGCCCGGACGACGCCGCGACGCTCGCCACCGCGGGCGTGTTCGACCTGGCCGTCGCCGACATCGAGGCGGCCGCTGAGGACGTCGGGCGCGGGCGGCCACTCTGGGAGGCCTGCCGGACGCGGGCACGGAGCAGGTTCGCGGGGATGGCGCAGGTCGTCGAACCCCGGGCCGGCTGGGACGACCTCGTGCTCCCGGCGGGTCGCCTCGACCAGTTGCGCGCGCTCGTCGCGGGCGTACGACACCGGGCTACGGTGCTCGATGACTGGGGCTTCGCCGACCGCTCGGCGCGCGGACTGGGGACCGCTGCGCTCTTCGCCGGGCCAAGTGGCACCGGCAAGACGCTCGCGGCCGAGGTCGTCGCCGGTGCCCTCGCGCTGGACCTCGTGGTCGTCGACCTCAGCCAGGTAGTGAGCAAGTACATCGGCGAGACCGAGAAGAACCTGCGCAGGGTCTTCGACGCCGCCGAGGACAGCGCCGCGGTGCTCCTCTTCGACGAGGCGGACACACTGTTCGGCAAGCGGACGGAGGTGCGGGACAGCCACGACCGCTACGCCAACCTCGAGGTCGGCTACCTGTTGCAACGGATCGAGTCGTTCCGCGGCCTGGCGGTGCTCACGACCAACGCGAGATCCGTTCTGGACCAGGCGTTCCTGCGGCGGCTCCGGGTCGTGGTGACATTCCCGTACCCCGACCTCGCCGCCCGCGAGGCGATGTGGCGGCGGGCGTTCCCACCCCAGACGCCGACGTCCGGACTCGACCCGCGCAAGCTCGCGGGCGTCGACCTGCCGGGTGGCGGGATCGCGGCCGCCGCACTGACAGCGGCGTACCTGGGGGCTGACCGCGGCGAGGTCAACGCGGCCGACGTCGCCGCGGCGACCCGCTGGGAACTCGCGAAGACCGGCCGCACCGTCCCCGGCCGGAAGTAACCGGTACGCCGGCAATCATCGCACCGGTACGGCACGCGCGTTGGCGGCTCGGCTGGCCTCCTCCGCAGTGGCGAAGAGGGCATCGGGTCCCGTCCGGATGACGTTCGGGCGCTCCAGCAGTTGGAGGTCCGAGGTGGACGTGGGAAAGTCGACGAAATCCCCCAACTGCTCTGGGTGCGTGTGGGTCCAGGTCAGCGCGACAGTCGCACCGGTGAACCGGTCGAACCACCCGGCCAGTGTCTGACAGCACATCGCGCACGGCATCCGGCTGATCTCCAACTCCACCGAGTGCAGCGCGGACCAGTCGTCACGAGGAACGTCCCTCAGTACCTGGTGAACGAGCTTGTACTCGGCGTGGGAGTGGTTGTTGTGCTCGCGGGCGTTCGGTGGCAGCCGGAAGTTCTGGCTCACCACCTGGAGGACGTCGGTGGTGAGACGCTCTCCAGCCGGGACCGTTGTCCGGCGCTCCGGCCCCGCCTCGGGATGCACGAGCTGAGCGCCGGGTAGGTCGAAGTCCCCTTGTGCCACCTGGACCGCACCGCCACCGTCAGGGTGTGCGATCGCGCCACGTCTGTTTGTCGCCGCGTAGAACTGCCGGGGTGATTCCAGCGTGACGGCCCGGCTGAACCGCAGCGTGGCGGCCGCGCGAACGGTCCAACCTGGTCGGGCGAGCCGCATGAGCACCGCCGGTTCAAGTGGACTTGCCTCGACGAGGATCGGATAGCCGCCCGTCTCGTCGGTTTCCCCGACGACGATCCGGTGCACGCCCAGTGACTGGAACCGCTGCTCGATCCCCGCGACGATCGGTGTGACCTGCTCCCTCGTGTGCGCGGCAGAGAGTTCGGTCAGCAGGGCGGCCGCCACTTGGGAGCGCACGTCTCCGGCCGCGCCGGACGCTGGCTGTGTTCCGGCCGGTTCGGCAGCACCACCGCCTGCGCCGGTCAACGCCGCGAGGGCGGCGGAGCCGAGGCGGACGGCCTGCTCGAACAGCCAGTCCAGCGCCTGGTCGATGAGTTGGCGCAGACTCTGGATGATCTCGACGATCTTGTCGGGGACGTTGCCGATGCCGACCTGGTTGGCGAGGAAGCCGATGGCGATCGGGACGGCGTTGGCCAGGCCCTGTTCGATCATCTCCGCGCCAGGGACGATGTTGCCGGCGGCCACCTCGGCGAATGTCGTGACGTACTGGTTGACGATCTCGAGGATGTCCCGCAGGTACTCGATCGCGGACTGCACGGCATTGAAGAACGCGACGAAACTGTTGACGATCGCCATGACGCCGGTCGGGTCGAGCATCGAGATCAGGCGGGCGGTGACGTTCTGGACGATCTCGGTGAGGATCCAGTCCCGCGCCATCCCGAGCAGGGTGTCCCAGAGGCCGCTCAACTGGTCGACGACGTACTCCCAGATCGCCGTCAGCCCGCGTTCCTGCACGTCCCGGATGAACGACCAAGCCCCGGTGAGCGTGTCGATCGCGCCGCGGATCATCGCGACGCGTTCCTCGCCGATGTGCTCGCCGAGCTTCTGCCAGAGCATCTCGACGCTGACGCCGAGTACGTCGAGGACGAGACCGAGGATGGACTGCAGCGACAGGTCGGTGGGCAGCGTGATGCCGAGCTGTCCGAGGCCGCGGAACAGCCAGTCGACCAGGCCCTGCAGCAGGTACGACCCGATGTTGTCGAAGAAGCCGGTGAACCCCGCCTTGAGGGCGTCGAGCATGTTGACGAGGAATCCAACGGGGTCACGTTGGATGTCCTCGATGGCTCGCATCGCGTTGGCGATGATGCTGGCGAGCAGGTCGGACGGGAAGTTCATCAGCTGCAGGACGAGGGTGAGGACCACTTCGACCACGACGGTGACGAACTCCACGATCCTGGCGAGAGGGTCGCCGAACCGCTCGACCACGCGGACGAACGCTCCGATCGGGTCGAGCAGGTCGTCCAGTGAGAGCGTGTCCCAGATTCCGAGGAACGTGCTCGTGATGAGTTCGACGGAGATGCCGAGCCTGGTCATCTCGGTCTCGATGCGTTCGGCCGCCGACCCGATGACGCCGGACTCCGCGAGTTGGTCGTACGTCGCCTCGCCGCCCGGCAGGAGGGTGATGAATCCCTTGATGAGGTTCTCCGCCGTTCGCTCGACGACGTCGCCGGTGAAGGGGTTCTGCTCCAGGATCACGGTGAGCAGGTGGAAGCCAGGGATCTGGTGTGCGTACGTGCAGAGCCAGCCGAGCAAGGAGTGCTTGACAAGTTCGAGCACCTTGGCGATGACGGTGGTCGCGAAGTCGGCGATGCCACGGACGAGGTCGAACGCACGCGTGGCAAGGGATCCGAGGTTCGTCAGGAGGTCGGGGAGGTTCTCCGGCTGGATCGCCTCCCACGCATCGCTGAACAGTGCGCGCAGTGCGCCCAGCAAGGTGGCGAAGGTGGCGAACTGGGTATCGAGCCAGTCGGCGGTCTCCTGGAGCGTGCCGCGTTCCTGCATCTGCGCGAGCACGTCCTCCTGCCCGATCAGCCGCAGGAAGTCGCCCAGGATGTCGACCGTGACCGCCTCGACCGGCTGGTCCCGCAGCGGGTCGTGGTGCAACACCTTCCGGACGAGGTCCCAGATCGGAGCGATCTCCGGTGTCTGCAGGAGCGGTTCGACAACTCCGACCGCCGCGGTTCGGACGATCTCGATCACCCGTCCGACGATGGCCGCGACGAAGTTGCGGACGTCTGTCAAGATCGCGTTGACATAGCGGCGAACGATCGCCACGTTGCCGTCGATGCCCTCGGTGACGGACAGCTCGGCCCAGGCCGCGTCGATGTCCCTCCCGATGCGGGCGGTCGTGAGGTTGTGCTGGGCAAGGGATTCCGTCACGAGGTCGAACACGTCGCCGAGCACGTCGACGGCCGAGAGCACCTGACCGACGGCCGCGCCGAACGGGCCGTACGCCAACAGCTCCTCGACCAGTTGCTCGCGGCTGACCTGGACGGGTTCGTCGGTGAGGGGATCGCTGCCGGTGATCTGGGTGAGGAGGGTGTAGCCAGGAATCGACCGGGCCGCGGAGGTGACCCCGCGCAGGACGAAGTCCGGGATCCCGACCTCGGGGAGGGAGACGTCGGGCAGCGAGAAGTCGAAGTCCCGCATGAGGGTCGAGCGGTGGACGGTGAAGGCGTTCTGCTGGGCGACGTGGGTCGCCTCGTGCGCCATCAGCGACGCGTCCGACGCGGACTCGCCGGCGCGGAGGTAGATGGTCCCACCGGACGTGAATGCCCGGGCCTGCAGAGCGGCGGCCGCCGCGTCGACCTCCGGACCCCGGCGGACGCGGACGCTACTCAGATCAGTGCCCAGGTGCGGCTCGATCCGCGCTCGTACGCCCGGGTCCAGCGGCTGACCACCACCCGGCCGGGCGACGAGCGCCTCGACCGACCGCGGAACACCGGGTCCGCGGGCGGGCACCGGGCCACCCGTCGATGCCGGTACGTCCGCGGGGCCGACCTGCCGCAGGACCTGCCCGGGCGTGGAGGGCGCGTCGCCCGGTGGCGCCGACGGGACGGCAGCGCCACGGCTCACCCGCGCCGCCACGGCGTCCGCCTGCCGTTCGAGCGGATCGCCGGGGCTGCTCACCGACAGCTTCGCCTGCACCGGCCAGGCAAGGGCGACTTCGCGGGGCGACGGGGCAGGTAGCGCTGCGACATCGTGCCCGCCGTGTGCGCCGTTCGCGGGTTCGGGCTCGGATGCCGGTGCACGCGCCCGGTCGGCCGGCCGGTCGTGGGACCGGTCGGCCCGGCGGGTGCGGGTCGGCGTCAGCGCGGCCATCGGATGGTCGCCGCATTCATTCGGTGAGCCGGAACCACTGGACGAACGGGCCGCCGGTTACCGCGTCGTCGCTCGGCAGGAGGTACTCGGTGCGCCCGCTGCCGTCCAACGCCGTCACGACGTGGCCGTTGAGGTGAAGGTCGGGATCGCGTTCACCGACGATCGCCCAGCCGTCCAGGACGAATCGCCCGATGAGCGGACGTTCCCAGCCGACGTGGCGCCGCAGACCTTCGAACAGCCGCTCCGTCAGCCACTGCACGGTCTCGCCAGCCGGCCTCCAGACGATGATGTCGTTGTCGGCGTTCCACTCCGCGTCGAGCTCGATCGGCCGGAACCCCACCGGCGGCATGTCCGGCCAGACCGTGTCCATCTCGCCCGGCAGCGGCCACGGCAGGTCCAGGACCACGCGGACGACGGGTTTTCCCCGGACCGTGTCCTGGGCGACCGGGCCGTCCAGCTGGACCAGGATCCCCTCGGCGAGTTCGCCGGCCTTGACGACGTCGTCGTTGGCGAACTCGCGGACTCCGAGCAGCTCCAGCCCCGCCACGTGCACGCCCGGGAGGTCGGCGCGACCAGACTGCGGCCGCTGCGCGGTCACCACGACGGGTGCTCGTGTCCCGTCGCCGTCCACGCGGATCGTCAGGGTGTCGCTGGCGGCGCCCTGGGCGAACGACGGCTGCCACCAGAACGCCACGCCCCCGTCGGACTCGGCGGCTGCCCTGGCCAGCTGTTCCGCGTGGACGGCCTCCAAGCTGTCCGGAAGTGCCTCGCCCGGCTTGGCCGGCGCGACCAGAGCGCCCTCGGTCGCCTCGGCGGTGACCTCGACACCCTTGACCGGGCCGCACGGGCTGTCGAGGATCACGCGGACCGGCTCGGGCAGGACCTTGCGGTTCGGCGGGAGGTACTGCCCGTCCCCGCCCTGCAGCCGCAGTTCCACCGTGGTGGCGAGCTGGCCGAGTGCGTCCTGCACCGTCGTCGTGCCGGCGAAGCCGTCGCAGACCGGCGTCCACGCGACCTGCGACGCGACGCTGCGCCGCCCGGTGACGATCACCTGGACGCCGGTGCCGACGCCGTGGTCGTCCAGGCGTTGCATCACCAGTAGTTGCGTCGAAGCCGCGCCGGTCGCATTGCTGAGCGTCCACCGGACGGCGGCGACACCGTCCGGGCCGGTGGGTACGTCGCGCTGCGATCCGGATCCCGTGGCGTCGGCGACCGTCCCGCTCTGCGCCGTGAATCTCACCCGCGCACCGACGACCGGGAGCCCGCCGTTGCGGACCACCACGCGGACCGGCTCCGGCAGGGGCGTACCCGGAAGGGACTCCTGCCCGTCGCCGCCTGCCAGGTCGAGGGTTACGAGGTCGGTCAGGGACGGTGCGAACCTGCGGCAGTCCGACACCCGCGTCCAGCCGGACGACGTCCGTTCGACGACCGCGAGCGGTGCCACGTGGTGGACCGGACCGAGCGGCCGCGCCGGCACCGGGTCGCCGTCGGCGTCCGTCGGCCAGTCGAGCGTCCCGGACAGCGCGGTGAGGCCGTACGCGAGCCGCACCGTCCGCGCCGGAACCAGCCAGTAGTCACCGGTGCGGTAGGCGCCCCCGCCGTCGAACGTGACCCGGATCCCGCCCTCCAGGTCGTCCGGGCTGGTGTTCGCGTCGCGTGGCGGTCCCTCCCACCGGCGGACGATCGGCGCGCGGCCCAGTGCGGCCCGGCTGGCCGGCGCGCCGTCGGTCCACGCCACCGGGAGCCTCAGCCCGTCGGGAACGCCGACGGTGGCGAGGTGTCCGGGCAGGCCGCGCAACTGCCGGTCGGTGCTGGTCACCTCCACCGTGTCGCCTTCGCGGATCGACAACTCGTCGTCCCGGCCCACTCGGTCGAGACGGAGTTCGGCGTCCATCCCGGTCGCGACCGTGGCCTCGATCGCGGTGAGTCCGGCCACGACGCTGCCGTTCTCTCGTGACCAGAGGTAGCGCGGCGTGCCGCCCTGCTCGTCGTGGATCTGGACGCGGTAGAGCTGGTTCTCCAGCCGCGTGTACCCGCCGGACGTCGTGATCCGGCACGGGTCCTCGTCGGGAGCCGCCTGCCGCAACGACGGCGTCATGGTGCCGCGGGTCACCTGGAGCCAGGTCGGGTCGTTCAGGTCGGAGCACTGCAGTGAGCCCGAGATCTCGACGGCGCGGACCTGCCAGACCGTCCTGGCGCGGGTGGTCGTGTCCGGCCCGCCGAGCGCGGGCTCGCGCAGGGACGGTTCCTCGTCGGCGGTGACGTGGTGGGTCCACACGTCCAGGTAGAGCGCGTACCGCGCACCGGCGGTCGTGGACGGCTCGGACAGCCCGGCGGACGAACCGATGGCGGCGAGGTACGGCTGGTCGGTGAGCGGGACCCCTGGACTCCCGGTCCCACCCGGGCCGGCCTCGCACAGGATGCCGTCGACGTAGTAGCGGCCCGGTGTGACCCGCAGATCGGTCCAGGTCGTGCCGGATGGTGTGCCGCCGGCGGAGTCGACGATCCCGAACCCCGCGTCAGCGGCAGGACCGCCGGTGCGTCCCACGATGTCGCGGGTCCGGGTCTCGTCGTGGTACGCCGTGAGCTCGACCTGCTCGTTCCAGTCCGCGTCGAGAAGCACCCGCCCCTGCTGGAGCAGCACGGAGCGGTAACCCTCGCGCGGGTCGAAGGTCCAACGGCTGAAGTCACCCTGCATGTCCGCTCCCCTAGGTCCGCATCCGCGTTTCCGTACTCCGCGCTCAGCTTCCGAAGATCCCGATCTCGACACCGACGGGCACGTACGGCGCCAGCGCACGTGCGGCCGCCGTGGCGCGCAGTGGCCGGCGTAGGTGGTGGTGCACGCCCATCTCCGCCTCGCCCTCCCCGCCGGTACGGATCACCGACGGACAGGTGGCCGCCAACGCCAGGTACACCGGCGACCCCGGGTCACCCGACGCATAGACGGGCGCGATCGCCTCGCCGCCAGGCTCAGCCGGCACGCACTGGTACCGGCGTGGGGTCCGTGAGCCAGGTCCGGCGAACGAGTAGCGCAGGCACCCGACCTGCCGGTGCTCGACGGTCACCGGGCCGTCGAAGACACAGCTCGACGCGTCCATCGACCGCACCTCCACGTCTCCGCGCACGGTGCACCCCTCGAACGACGCGTGCACGGCGGCGCCGCTGACCGCGGCGGCGCCGGCCAGCGCCATCGAGTCCCGGCGTGCGTGGGTACGGGGCAGGAGCGACGGGGCAGCACCGTCGACCACGCTGTCGGTCATCGAGAGGACGGGAACCGGGGCCGTGAGCTCGATCCCGGACACGATGCCGCGCACGATCCGGACCTGGAGGTCGCCGTTCGTGCCGCCGTCCGCACCCTCGACCTGGATCCGGCCGGTGACGGTCGCATGCGCCACGGTCAGCGCACCCAGCCGACCGGGTTCGACCACCAGGTCGCCCTCGACGGCCAGGCCGTCCAGGACCAGGCTGCTGCCGGGTCCACCGGTGACCGTCAGCGAGCCGAGGACGTGCGGGCGCAGGCCGTCAGGTACGTACGTGCCGGGCGTGGGTGCGAGCACCTCACCGCTGCGCATGATCCGGGTCGGCCAGCTGGCCGCGACGAGGACCAGCCGGGTGGCGGGTGGGATGTCGACCCGCAGCGAATCGACGTACGACGCGCTGTCGCCGACCGAGACGACGTACGTGCCACCCGCGGGAGAACTGCCGTCGACCGCTGCCCACTCGTCGCGGACCCGGTCGAGCGCGTCGGTCAGGGAGCCGACCTCCACCATGGACGCGACCGCCCCGGCGCGGACCGACAACTGCCGGTCGGTGCCGGGCCGCCCGTCGTAGCGGTCCGCCGCCAGGAGAGCATCGTGGCCGTCAGACCGGTCGTAGCTGCCGGCGCCCACGTCGGCCAGCCCGCCGTACGCATAGCGGACGAAGACGTTCGCCGGTCGGATGACCTCGCCACCCTCGTAACAGGTCAGGTGTCCGGTCTGGGCGTCCACCATGACCGCACGGACGCCCGGCGTGGAGTCGACGTCCTCCAGCCCGCAGACCCGGATCCGGTCCGGGGGAAGGGCCGTGCCGGTGACGCCGATGCGTACGCCGATCGGGAGCTGCGCGTCGTCCAGGTCATCGCGGCGCGCGGCCTGGAGCAGAGAGAGGAGGCGGCGCGGTCGCAGCGGCACGGGCAGGTCGGCCTCCCCGGCCAGGTGCTCGATCCCTCCGGCCGCGTCGTCGCCCGCGGGTGCGGCGAACAACGGCACTTCCCGTCCGAGCGGGTCGACCTTGAACCCGCTGCCGGATGCGCGGGCCTGCGACCATCCGCCGGCGGCGCCGGTGTCCGCGGCGAGGTCCGACGCGGTGCCCGATGCACCGACCTCGTACACCTGGACGGGGTAGAGGAACACGCCGATGTCGGGGATGCCGTACCTCCCTCGCCGGCTGGCGATCCGGCGCACCTCGGCGGTGTGCGGCAGCGGGTCCAGTCCGGGCGCGAGCGTCGCCGTGCCGGCCTGGTCGAGGGCGAGGAGCTCGAGCCGCTGGGCGTCGCGGAGCGATGCGGTCGCGGGGCGTTCGAGGTGGACGTGGTTGACGTGGGTGGTCGCGGCGAGCAACCGGTAGAACTCCACCGCCCGGGCCGGCCAGCCGGTGACGTCGCGGGCGACCTGCTCGAGGACGGCGGCGGTGCCCTTGCGCCGCCGGTACGCCACCGTGTTGGCGACGACCGAGCGACGGGTCGTGCCGGTGCCGAGGTCGGGCGGCACCTCGGCGAGACCCACCAGATCCGCGAGGTACGGCACCACCCACTCCGCGCAGGTCTCGACGAACCACGCGTCGTACAGGTCGTCCAGGTCGTTCTCGAGCAGGTCGAGCTCCGCCGCCACCGCTGTGAGCAGGGCGCGCAGGACTCCGCCCGCCTCGGCATCCCGCGCCACCACATGGGTCGGGAGCCGACTCAGCAGGCGGGCGAGCGCGTCCTGCGCTTCGAGCGCACCGGACCCGTTCACTGGGCCATCACCCCGATCTCCACGCCCCCGGAGGAAAGGCCGAGCACCTGGGCGGGGAGCAGGTCGCCGTCCTCCCACCGGGCCGGCAGGGCGGACAGCACGTCGGCGGCGCTCGCGTCGGTCGGCAGCACCGGAACCGCGGCGGACGGGTTCGCGCTCCCACCGGGCAACGGCAACAGCCGCGGCATCGTGCAGGCGACGACACCGGGCGTCGACCGCACGGTGACGAGGACGGCTGCCGCGGTCACGGGGGCGGCGAACGCTCGCAGCGCCGGCGCGAGCGTCCCGGCCAGCGCCTCGCGGACGGCCAGCTCGACCCCGGCCCGTTCGTACGCCGGGTCGTGCCGGATCTCGACCCGGATCCCGAACCAGCGCAGGTCTCCGTGCAGCAGTTCCAGCGGTGTGCCCGGGTCGCGGGCGGCGGTGAGCGCGGTGCGGAGGTCCTCCACCAGACCTGCACTTGCCGGTGTCGCGGCCGTGCCGAGCAGGCTGACGGCGACGATCGTCGACCGGCCGTCCCACACGGCGTCCGCGCGTGCCGTTCCGACGCCGGCGAAGCCGCTGGCGAAGTCCTCGTGGTCGGCCACCGAGACGGCCCGGTCGAGGGTACGGATCCGCAGCGGTGCGTTCCGCCGGGCGTCCGCGAGCGTCTCCGGTGGTGCCCAGTCGTGGGCCGGTCCGGGATTCGTGACGCTCCGGATCCCGAACGGGCGGCGGGTGAGCAGGCTGAGTTGACCTGGCGTCGCCGCGCCGTCGGCTCCGATACCGACGCGGTACGTGGCAGTGACGTTCTCCGCGCCCGTCGACGCCCGAGCGCCGTGCGTACAGTCGCCGAGCACGAGCCGCACCGCGCCGCCCTCGCCGTGGCGGACGACGAACACCCGGTCGGAGCCGGTGGCGGTGTCCAGCGACTCCACCTCGGTCCACGCCACGCCGTCGACCCGGAGCTCGAGGGTGCTGCGGGACCCCGCCGCGGTGGTGGCTCGGATGTACGTGAGCGGAGTACGGCGGGGCTGGAACTGTGCGAACGGCGCCCGGCCGTCTCCACTGCCGAGCACCTGGCCGACGGTCTCGCCATGGGTCGCGTCGACGGTGTTGGCCAGCACCCGCAACGTCTGGGGATCGACCGCGGTCGAGAGCTCCCGGTCGAGGGTGACACGCATGAGCGGTTCGCCGGCTGGGTCGGGGTCGTCGACCACCACACAGGCGAGCACGGTGGCCGGTTCGCAGATCGGCGGTGGGTGCGCAGCCGCCGCTGTCGCCGGTCCGGGTGCAGGGGCGCCGGGCGGGTAACCGGTGACGAGCACCCTGCGGCCGGCCGGCAGCGGCGGGTCGGTGGCTTTCAGGTCCAGCTCGGGACCGCGGCCGCCCTCCAGCCGTGGCGCCCGCGTCGCCGGCAGCAGTCGCGACTGGCAGTGCACCAGCGTCTCCCGCCGGCCGAAGGTCGTGAGGTTCTCGGTGAGGTCCACCCGGACCCGGGTGATCCGGCCGCTGATGCCGTAGCGGGCGGTCCCGTCGGCGACCACCTGCTCGGCGCGGTACAGCTCGCGGTAGTCACTGCGTTCCAGTACCACCCAGGCAGCGTCCGCGACCCGGGTGTGGTCGCCGCCGACCAGCCGCGGGTGGTCGCCGTCCAGCTCCACCACGTCCTCGTCGCCGTGGTCGGTCAGGCCGTACTTCTCCCACTCGAGGACGCCATCTGAGTCGGGGTCCGTCGTGCCGGGCACGCCGGTGTCGCCCGGCCCGCGCAGCAGGTTGGGGTCGGGTGCGTTCCAGCCGAACACGTTGGCTCGTTCGGCGAACGCGAAGACCTGGACGTCCTCCTGCGCGACGAGCTCGGCGCTGCGCCGGTAGCCGATGCGGGGTCGCACCCGCACCAGAGTCCAGCCGGTCAGGCCGTCCGGGTCCTCCCTCGCGGTCTCGACGACGCGGAAGTCCCAGCGCTCATCGTCGTGCGGGACCCGCGCCGACTCACCCGCGCGGCCGTACCGTACGCGCTCCTGACCCACCACCAGCACGGCGTCGCCGGGGCGGACACCGAGGCCGGTGCCGCGCAGCCAGATCTCGGTGTCACCGAACTCGGGGACCTGCCGGCGCGTCGACGCTCCCGGTATCGCGTTCCACACCGCCCGCGCCGGAAGGTCCTGCGAGGTCTCGAACGTCTGCGGCAGCTGTCCCGCACCCGGCACGGTCTGCACCGGCGTACCACCCGGCACGTGCACCTCCACCGGTGCGCCCGGCGCGTCCTCGACGGTGAAGGCCAGCTCCGCGGTCGCCGCGACGCCGGGCCGCAGCTCGTAGCCGAGGGTGCGGGCCAGCTCGCGTACCGAGGAGAGCTCGGTCGCGGTGCGCAGGAAACCCTCCGCGGCGATGCGTTCGGTGTAGAACGACACCACGTCGGCGACGTACGCCCACGCGTCCAGCACCGCGACGGCGGGTTCGTCTGTACCGTGCCGGGCGAGCGCACGCACCGCGGGCGGCTGGTCGTCGCCGGTTAGCACCGCGCGCATCCGGAGCACCGAGGCCGAGTGCGGGGCGACCCGCCAGCTGAGCCCGGGCTGGCCGGGCGGGTTGTCCACGACCGGGGCCACCGGCGCCAGCGAGTCACACCCGCAGCCGCCGCCACACCCGCAACCGGCGTTCACGCTCGCCCCCGCAGCAGACAGGTGAACCTGCCGTTCTCCGGGTTGCTCGGGTCGGTGTCCGCCTGCAGCACCTCACGGGCCGCGGCATCGATCCGACCCCGAGAGACCTCGCCGGCCGGTGCGCGGCCCAACCGCCGGAACCGCAGGCCGGTGCCGTCGTCCCCGACGTCCACCCATGCGACCCCCGGCACCGCCATCGCGGTGGCGACGACGTCGCTCAGGAACAGCGACTGGCCGAACGTGAAGTTGTCGGGGTGGAAGAAGCCGCGGCGACCGTCGGGCAACCGACCGGCGGAGAACGCCCGTGCGAGTGCGGCGGCGATGTCCGCCCGCTGATAGCCCGGCGCCACGCACACGCCGAGCACGATCTCCAGGGGTACGTACACCGGCCGGGCAAGCTCCACGTCGACCCCCGCCATCCGGCGAACCTCCAGGACGGCCGAGATCGCCGCGGGTACGGAAGCGTCGCCGGCCCGGTCGGCTCTCGGGTCGACGGTGACTTCCTGGGCGTACCACGAACCGCTCCAACGGCGCCGGGCCACCGCACGCTGCACCGCCGGGTCGCGCATGGCCACCGCGGCGTAGTCGTCCGAGGTCACCGCGCGCAGCTGGGTGCGGAACGCGTGCGGTGCGAGTTCGCGGACCTCGGCGATCGGTTCGGCGTCGACACCACCGACGGCCGGCAGCGGATTCGTCACGGTCAGGCCGTCGGGCACGGTGGCGCCCGGGCGAGCCAGCAGCCGGGCCAGCGTTCCGGGTCCGACGTTGCCGGCCGTGCCACCGCCGAGCCGGTACGTCGCGGTCGGCGTCGTGCCGGCGACGGGACGACGGCCCGACACCCCGTCCCCGAACCTCAACCGGCTGGTTCCGTCGGACTCCGTCTCGACCACCACATCGGCCGCGAGCCGGCCGCTGGCCAGCAGGTCCGGTCGGGGCAACCAGGTCCGGGAGCCGTCGTCCAGCTCCAGCTCGGCGACAGCCGTCCGCGGATCCGGCACCAGGGCCGCGGCCGCACTTGCCACGACGACGGGCGACGGATCCGCCCAGGCCAGACCGATACGTCGTAGCCGTGGCCGGTAGGTCGCACCGACCGGGACCTGGGGAGGGTCGAGCCGCTCACCGGCAACGGTGCCGCCGTGGTCGGCGAGGACGACGTTCGCGAGGGCTACCGCCACGACCCGGGCGCTGCCGTTCTCGGCACGTTCGGCGACCGGCAACGGAACGGGAAGAGCGTCCGCACCCGACCAGTGCAGCTCCAGCACCACCGACCGCTCCGACAGCGGATCCGTGTGCACGACCGGGTCCCGGTCCAGCCGAACCGCGTGCCGCCGGGTCGGGTCCCCGGTGAGCGCGGAGCCGTCCGGGCCGAGCGGGGCGAGGACGAGGACGTCGCCCGCTCTCAGCTCGGGGTCGGCGTCGCCGGGTTCGCACGCCACGAACGCCGAGGTCGCGCCGGCCGGCAGGCAGTGCTCCGGGTCGCCCCAGGAGTGCAGCCAGAGCTGGTTGCGGGCCGGGCGCACGCGCACCGTCGCACATGTCTCGAACACGACTCCGCCGCTCTCCACCACATCGACGGCAGTCACCGGACCGGTCGCGGGCGGGCTCGACGGGTCGGCGGCGTCGGCGGCCGGTGTCCCGGCGGGGAGGACGACGTCCGCGGCACTGGTCAGGACCAGCCAGGTGCGCGCGCTGCAGCCGTCGTGCATCCGGTAGTCGAGCAGCCGCGCGTGCCGGCGTACCGACGTCCGCCGCCGGGCGGTGCCGAGGTACGCCTCGGCCGCGACCCCGTCCTGCCACGCGGCCAGCCGGTCCCCCATCGCCGCGAACAGCTCGACCAGCATCACGCCCGGATCCGCCGGGTTGCGGTCGGTCCAGTCCGGCACCAGGGTGGCCACCCGGTCCAGCAGCCGGGTACGCAGGGCATCGTAGTCGCGGGCGAGGTAGTCGAGCGCCGGCGAGGTCGCTTCGGCCGGCGGGCAGGCCAGGTCGATCCGGCAGTCGAGGTCGGACGGGCAGTCCACGGTGAACGTGAACGCGGCCTGGGCGAGCGGCTCGTCGAAGCCGTCGGGGACACCCACCCCGCCCGGCCCGAGCAGCTTCAACACGTAGGTCGACCAGTCACCACTGGACGACGTACGGATGACCAGGACCCCTGCCCGCTCACCCGCCCCCGTCGTGCGTTCGACCAGCCTGCGGTCGGCGGGCGTCACGCCCGGGAGCGGGTCGACCGGTGCCGAGGACTCACCTCCGGCCAGCGCGTCCGCCGGGTACGCCCACTCCACTCGGACCGGGTTGACCAGCGGGTCCGGGCGTACCCCACCGAGCACCAGCACCTCGTCGGCGCCCAGTCCTGCCGGCACCGGGCCCCGCAGCAGACGGACCAGCAGGGTGCGCTGCCGCGGCGCACCTGCCACGAAACCAGGGGTTCCGGGGGCGTTGGCGAGCACCTCGATCGCGTCGATGCCGTCGAGGGCCGGCGTGCTGGTCCCCACGACCAACGCCCGCCGGGCGTCGACGTCCACCGCTGTGGTCAGGGTGACGCCTGTGCGCGCGTCGTTCGGGTCGGGGTACGGCGTCGTCACGGCGCACCTCCGGGCGGTCCGGTGACCGTGAGCGTGCGGCGGCTCGCCACCGCGCCGCCGACCAGCGGGGCGTACGTCACCGTCACGGCCAGCGTGGACTCCGCGGCTTCGACCGTGACGTCCTCGACCCGCAGGAGGTCGCCCAGCCAGTGCTGAAGGGACCCGTGCACGAGCGCCTTGGTCGCGCCGGCCAACTCGTCCCCGCTGGGAGCGAACACCAGCGCGCTCACGCCGCTGCCGAAGTCCGGCCGGTTGACCCGTTCACCCGGACGGGTGAACAGGACGGACTCGACCAGCCCGCGCAGGTACGCGTCGAGGTCGACCAGCGCCATCCGTCCCCGCCCGTCCAGGCGGAGCGGGAACGCGAGGTGCCGACCGCCGCGGGTCATGAGAGCTTCACCCGTGGCTGGGCGACGACGACGTTGAGGGGCACCCCGGTCGGCACGCAGGTCGCCGTCCCGCCCTGGATCACGAGCGGCTGGCCCATGGACATCACCCGGGTACTGCCGACCGCCCACATGGCGGCCGTACAGGGCCCGCCTGCGGCCGGCGGCAAGGAGCATCCTGCGACGGTCCATGGCGTGGCCAGGCCCACCGCGGCCGCCCCGCCGAACTTCACCCGCGGGTGGGGAACGGTCGGCTGTGCCTGCCCGCCGTGCGCGCACAGGACGGTCGCGCCCTGCTGGACGCCGAAGCCAGGCATCAGATCACCTCCAGTGCGCCGTCGTTGACTGACACCGAGGCGGCGGTGAGCTTGACGCTGGCCGCACCCATGGAGAGCTCCATGCCGCTCGCGGTCATGGCCAGCTTCATCGGCACCGGAACGGCGGGCGACCCGACCTCGATCGTCACGCCACCGGCACCGGGCAGGTCGCTGAGGGTGATCGTGACCGCCTCCGTCTTCCAGACCTTGACGTCCGGCAGCCCTGGTGACGGCGCTTCACCCGCGTTCCACATGGCGCCAGCGAGGATCGGGTAGTCGGGGTCGCCCGCCTCGAACTCCACCCACACCGCCGCTCCCACCGGCGGGACGGCGAAGAAGCCGACCCCGGACCCGGCGTACGGCACACACGGCTCGGCCCAGCTCATCCGCCCGTCACCGAGTACCGCGGGCACCGACACCTGCACCCGCCCACGAAGCATCGGGTCGATGGTGTTCTCGACCTTGCCGCGGTACTTGCCGAAGAACGTGGCCATCAGCCCGCCCTCCCGACCGGCACCGCCGGCACGGTCGATCCGTGGCCGTCGCGGGTGAGTTCGAACCTCTGGTGGTAGGAGCCGCGGGACAACTCGTGCTCCACCTTCCGTACGTACCAGAGGCCGTCGTGCGACCACCCCGCACCGCGGACGCCGACCAGACCGCGCGGTCGGAGCACACCTCCGTACCGCGCACCGTCGAGGGTTCCCTCGGCGATCACGGCGTCGGCGCTCCGGTCGACCTCCGCCTGCGCGCGGGCGACCGCGCCGACGGTGTTGCTGCTCGCGTCCCGCAACCGGCGCTGGCGTACGTCGCCCGCGTGGGTGGCCAGCAGCGGGAGAGCGGACAGTGGAGGCCGCAGGCTCGCCGGGCTGCGCACCGGGGTCGCGGCACCCGTGCGCCGGTCGGTGACCGCACCGCTGACCGTCGCCGGTGCAAGCGCCTCGACCCGGAAACTCATCCCGGACACGTTCGTCTCAGGACCCAGGTCCACCGACAGCGCCGGCTGCGGAACCCCGACCCGGACCGGCGGACCCCAGTAGAACGTGCTGGTGCCCGGCGCGGGCCCGGGAACGACGTACGCGACGTACCCGTGCCGGCGGGCGAGTTCGGTCAGGTGCGCCAGATCGGTGCCGTGCTGGGTCGGCACCCGGTCGATCGGGAGCGGCGGGTCGAAGTCGACCGGTGGCAGTGCCATCGGCACGATGCCCTTCGCCGCGTACGGCGCGAGGATCGTGAGCACCTGCGGGTAGTCGTCGAGTGCCGGGTGTTCGGCGTCACGTTCCTCCCGGTCGAGGAGATAGGACACGTCCTCGCCGGTGACGTCGAGCGTGGCCGCGCCTGGTTGGTCGCCGGGAGTCAGGCGTACCTCGGTCACGATCCCGTCCAGGAGGACCATCGGCACCAGCCCGAAGGTGAGCACCACGACGACCCGGGAGAACGCCGCGACCGGCGAGGACTGCAGCCCGGGTACGTCGAACGCACCGTCCGCGGCGGACCGGCCGGCATCGAAGGTCAACGTGAAGACCGAACGCTCCTCGTCGTTCTCGGTCACCACGACCGAACGCAGCCGGGCGGTGAACGGAGCCGGCAGCGGTACCGGGATCGTCGGACCGGCGAGGACGGTCAGCCGCAGGCCGAGGGCGGGCACCGGGCTCACATCCCCGGAACCGGGATGACCAGGAGGGCACCTTCCGCGTCCGGCCCGACCAGCGCGTCCGGGTCGAGTGCGGCGTTCGCGTCGGCGATCCGCCAGAACGCCGCCGGGTCACCGAGGTACCGCGCGGTGACGAGGTCCAGCCGGTCGTCCGCCGCCACCGCGTGCAGCGCCATCGGCGCGGCCGCGGCGGGATCGGGCACCGCCCGCCGGCGGAGGTAGCGGACCTCGCGGGAGCCGCCCGCGCCGTCCGGCACTGTCGCGGTGGCGATCTCGACGCCGTCGTAGCGACTGCCCGCGGCCATGTCAGGCCCCCGCGAGCCCGGCACCGGCGGAGACGACACCGGCGACACCCGCCGCGGTGGCCATCGTCTCCTTGAGGACCTGGTGGACGAGGAACAAGGCGTACCCGGGATCGGTGACGGGCAGGTCGTTGTACGACAGCACCTGCGCCGACAGGTCGACCGTCGCCCGGATCGGATTGAGCGCCGGGTCGAACGCGTCCTCGGTGACCGTGAGACTTTCCAGTCGGACCGGCACCACCCTGGCCGGTCCCCAGACCAGGACCGTCAGCGGGCCTTCCGGCGGCAGGATCTCGATCGTCCCGGCCATCAGCAGGGCGGCGTTCGTGATGACGTGGACGCTGCTCGGGTAGAGCAACATCTCCAGGGCCGCCAGGTGCCCCGCGATGCCGGTCGTGGCGGCGAGCGGGTCACCGGTCTCGAGCTGGTCGGACGCGTCGACCTCGACGTTCATCGAGATCGTCTCGACCGGCGCGCCCCACACCCGGTGAGCGTCCGCCGCACCGACCTGTGCGTCCGACGGCGCTTCCCTCGGCCGCAGCGCTCGGGTCACGGTGTCGGGGTTGTACTGGAAGACCACCACCCGGGAGAGCGGGCTCGCCGGGTCGACGGCGACGATGGCCCCCCGCAAGGTGCGCGGGCTCCCTGGAAAGCTCCCCATGCGGTGCAGGTTGGCAGTGCCGCGTCACCGCGCTGTCACGCAGGTGTCACCCGCGTCCTGCACCACCGCGTTCATCGACTGTGCTGCTCCTGGTGACGCGGATTGCGGCATGGTTGCGCGCTCGGCGATTTACCAGGCCGTGTCAGCGTCGGCGTACTCCTGGGACACGAGCCAAGGCATGATCCGCCAGGCCTCAGGCGCGCTGTCGGAGGTTCTCACCGACAGCTCCCTCCGACCGGCCGGTTTCCCGCCACGAAAAGAGTCCGCGGAGAGCTGGCGAGGGCTCTAGACCGAGTTCGGTCCTCAGCAGATCGCGGCAACGTTCGTATTGACGGGACGCCTCCCAGCGATTCCCGGCGGCCAGATGGGCGCGTACAACCGCATAATGGGCGCTTTCGCGAAATGGCTCCGCACAGACCACGACGAGTCCCGCGTCGACCGCCTCGCCATACCGACCTGACTGCCTGAGTCGCTCACTCAGAGCCTCGAGAGCGTGGAGCCGCAACTGGTGGTAGCGCTCGCGTTCGACGGTGAGCCACTCATCGCCCCAGTCTGGTAGGAGCTCCGCGGACAGCAACGCGCGCGTCCCGACTGTCAGGATTTCGTCGCATGGCCGTGCAAGGTCGAGAAGCCGCCGCGCACATACCTCGGCCTCGTGGACGTCAACCGCGACATCTCTCGCCAGGCCGATTCGCTGCGCGCCCACCTCGACGAGGTCCCGCGCCGACTTGTGCGCCCGCCACAACGTCGATCGCAGGTTGGCCGCGGCCTTCGCCGACGTCGTGTCCGGCCACAACACACCCGCGACACGCGCACGACTCAGCGGCCTGCCGTGGAGGGCGAGAAGGACGAACAGCCGCTGCACACTCCAGACCAGTGGAATGGTCTGTCGGCCGACAGTGAAGGTGAATCCATGAAGAAGGCTCAACGCCGCCGCTGACGTATGGATTCCGCCCATGCATGGCCCCCCACGAACCTGCCCTGCGAAGCCGATGACCGGCGTCGCGCGATCCACCCCTCATCCGGCATCAGCATGAGGGATCAGGATCTCAGCTTTGTGCGGGACCACCGCTTCGGCCTCGGATGGCTCCCGTGAGCAGGACGCTACAGGAGTGGGCAGGCGTCGTCAGACGTTTCGCGATCAAGGCCACCGGGAATGATGCTCTGCTCGCCAACTTGCTCTCGAGGAGACGCTGAGCTTGTTGCCACAGGCACCGCTCGCCTCGTCACCGTCGACCACCGGGGCGCGTCCGCACCGCCGCAGCTCGAGCGGCCCGGCGGCTGGCGGCCCTGCAGCCGGGAGCCGACCGGCGCTCAGCTGACGAGGGCAGCGATGGTTCGCGCACACACCAGGGACTCGGTATGCGTCGTGTCCACTTCCAGGTCATAGGACACCCCCTGGTGAACCACCTCCGCCTGCAACGCGGCCATCCCCTGGATGCGATCTCCTCGTGCGATCTCACGGCCTGCGGCGACCGCCCTTTCACACCTGACGCCGACCCACAACACGGCCAGTCCACCAAGAACCTTCTGCCACCGCTGCTGGGACCCCGCTCCGCCGAGGAAGACGTCATCGATGATGACCCTGGCGCCCGCACGGGCCATCGCCACGACGCCCTCCATCCAGGCCGCCTGCAGCGCCATGAAGTCCGCCCCGACGCTCACCTCGCCATCGGCAGCGAACGTGATCCCCTCGTCCGACGTCCGCATTCTCGCGGGCAGCGCGTCGACGAACGAGTCGCACCCGAACACCGGCCACGGATCCGGCAGTACTGCCTGCAGGCACCGGACGATCCCGGACTTCCCCGAGCTGGAACCACCGTTGAGAATGATCACCTGAGTCGTCACCGAGCCACAGTAGGGGCGCTTCCCGCACGGCACGAAACGAATATCGGCACACTGCTCTGCTGCCACCACTCGGTGAACGTTCCCGGTCACGCTGCTCACAGCCGCGACCGAGGCCTGGGGCGTGCCCACCGATGAGTTTCGCCTGCGGGCACGGTCTGTGTTGTCGTACGTTACGAGCCAACTTCGGATTGCAAGGAGTACGACTGTGGGCATGCAGTGGACGTCGGAGGCATCAGGGTCTGGCAGCTACGCGGAAGTCAACGGGATCAGGCTCTACTACGAAACCCACGGTTCCGGGCGGCCACTCGTGCTCCTGCACGGCGGTCTGGGCTCCGGGGAGATGTTCGGCCCGACCCTGCCCAAACTGGCTGAGCGTCATCAGGTCATCGCTCCCGACCTGCAAGGTCATGGCCGTACGGCCGACATCGACCGCCCGATCGACGTACGCCTGATGGCCGACGACATCGCGGCGCTGATCGACCACCTCGGGCTGGACAAGCCCGACGTGGTCGGCTACTCGATGGGCGGCGGGGTTGCCCTCCAAACAGCGGCGAGGCACCCGGGCAAGGTCGGCAAGCTTGTCGCCTGCTCCGCGAACGTCTGGCGCAACGCAATCCCCACCGAGATGCTCGAACAGCAGGGCCAGGTGAACGCCGCCGCGGCGGAGTTCATGAAGGACACGCCGATGTACGAGCTCTACCAGCGGGTAGCGCCACACCCGGAGGATTTCCCGAAGCTGCTGGACAAGATCGGGCAGGCGATGGCCAAGGACTTCGACTTCTCCGACGACGTACGCAGTCTGCAGGTGCCGACTCTCCTCATGGCCGCGGACGCCGATATGGCGCCGCCGAGCCACTACATCGAGGTCTTCAAGCTGCTCGATGGTGGACTGCGCGATGGCGGATGGATGGGCGAAGGTCGACCGAAGGGCGGTCACGCGCTGGCGATCCTGCCGGGCCTGACGCACTACAACCTTGCCGTCTCACCACTTTTCGCCGCCACCGTCCTCGCATTCCTCAACGGTGAGAGCTAGACAGGCACAGGCGCGGAGCCCGAATGGCGCCGCTCTGTGTCAAGTGGTTACAGCGGCCGCGCCCACATCCTCGCAGCGCACCTGCGCCTCACTCGTCGACCGAGCACGACACTTCGGGTCAGCGGAGTGGGTGAGTCCGGCGACTCGCCCACTCCGCTGACAACCCCCTACGACTGCGGGGCTGCGGAGAGGACCAGCCGTCCGTAGTCGCCGAACAGTCCACCCGCCTGGATGTAGTACGTCGTGCCGGCGACGGTCGGCAGGTCCACCTGCGCCTGCAATGTCGAGGCGGGCAATGGGAAGCCCGGCGCGTCATCGTCGCCACATACCACCGGCTCCATCACGCCGTCGGTGAGAGCGTAGACAGCCACGACCGTGTCGAAGTCACTTCCGGCGGTGTCGATGTCGAGGGTTTCGCCGTTCCCCTCGACGGAGTACCACAGGGTGCGCTCGACAGGCGCCCACGCGCACGGGACGTCCGCTTCGGCCTCGAGCGCCGCGGCACGGTTCGTGTCGCGGACAGTCTCGTCGAGAACGAGGGGCGTAGCCGCCTCCGGCCGGTCGTTGACGGGCAGCGGACCGGCCGGCTTCGGGCCCTCCGGCGATGTCACCACGGAACGGGTGACGATCTCCAGGTGCTCGCAGGTGGCGCTCGCCGCGCCCCAGGGCAGGTCGACGGTCGCGCTGACGTCGTACGGCGTGTACTTCTGCACCACTCGGGCAATGGACGTCCGCAACTCACTGACTGTCGTCTCGCCGGTTGCGGCCATGGTGACAGAGACCGGGAGCTCGGCCACGAACTCGCCGTTCTCGGAGTCTCGAAGCGGAAGCACCGCGGTGAAACTGTCGGCTGATGGGTCGACTGGCCCGAAGAGGTTGTACTGACGCCCGTCGTGCTCGACCTCCATGGACAGGAAGTACTCGCCCTCTGCCGGGCCGAACACACCCACCACGGCATCGCCTTCACAGCGGGCCGAGTCGAAGAGCATGCGCTCGAAGCGGACCCTGGACTCGGGTGCGTTGCGCAGGTAGGTCGACTCGACCGACGACCCGGTGCAGTCCAGCGATCCAAGGTCATAGCCCTGGAGCGTCAGCGTGGCGTCAGCGGCGAGCGTCGAGGCCACCGACTCCGACCGTACGTGCTGGTTGCCGTTTCGGGTGTTGTCCGTGGTCTCGGTCTGCGCCGTGATCGAGGTCGTGGCCGCGAAGTCGCCCGTACCCACGAACTCGCCTTCCGGGCTGTAGACGTCGAGCACGAACCGCAGGTTTCCGTCGTTCCAGGAACCGGTCCCGAACGCCTCCACCAGCGGATCGTCGTCGGTACCGACCCGCACGAAGGCGAAGTCCCCGAAGTCGGTGGACGAGCCCGCCGTAGCGAAGACCGGATCGCCCTTCGTCGTCGCGCCGGTGCAGGTGACGCCTGCCTGGAACGTGGTCACCGTGTAGGTCGGACCGGCAAAGGACGGTACGGCGGTCGCGACGCTCACCGACCCCGCTACCGCCAAGCCCGCGATGGCGCGGACGAACATGTTCATCGGACCCCCCTCTTCACGGGTCCAGCACCCGCGCGCCGAGATCGTATGTCGGCGGCGACACCTTGGAAGGTGGATTGACAAACTTCCCTGATGCTTGGTGCGAGCCTGCGATGATCTCTTGCCATGGCGGTGGTGAGGATCGCGGTCGCGCAGGGTGTCGGAACACAGGACTTTCCGGACCCGGTTCCATTCGGGAGCAGGGGCGTCGGGTTCGTGAGCTGATGGGGCTGGCGATAGCGATTCGGGAGTTGCGGGATGCGACGGCGTTCGGCACCAGCCACCTGCTACACCGTCGGCAACTGGCACTAGACATTCCTGGCTGAGCGGGTGCCCTCATGTGTGACAAGGTGGTAGGCCGGCTTCGAGAGTTCGGGTATGACGATGAGGCGTGGATCTCGTCCGACCAGCGCTGTCGCGTCGGCGAGCGCGTCGCCGACAGAGTCGATCGGCGTTGCGCCCATCCCCCTCGCGTGCTCCGGGCTCTGAGCGCCGGCGATGTAGACAGCCTGCGCCAGGTCGCGGGCAACGCTGCCCATGTAGATCATGGAGAAGGCGTGGAACGGGTGGTAGCCGTGCTGGTTGCGGTAGGCGGAGATCCACTGCGGCTGGTTGCAGAAGTTGTCCTCGTGGGCCGTCATCTCGTGCGGGTGCCGGCACGACTGCAGCAGGTCGTAGGCGGCGGCATAGGGCGGGAACTCGCGGCTGTTGAACCAGCCGTCGCAGATCGAGGTCGCGATGACGACAGGGTCAGGTCGTAGCGCGGCGCGGGCGCGGATCACCGAGGCACCGATCGCCTGCATCATCAGGATCGGGTTGGTACCCATCCCGGCGCCGTAGTGGAAGTCGCGCGGCATCCCGATGACCAGGACGTCTGCTGGCGGCCCTGGGAGGCGCACCTCGGTACGCTCGGTCGCCATGCCCCACGACGCCTCCTCGACGGCACCTATGGCGCCGGCCCTCACCCGGAGCTGGCGTGACTGGCTGTCCAACACGGCGTCGACCGTGAAGAACGGCTGCGGCATCGCCGACTCCATTCGTTGCCGGATGGCAGTGAGCTGAGACCGGAAGTAGCTCCCCGTCGTCGGCGGAGCGAAGTCCCCTCGCGTCATCGACGCCGGCGTGTGGTGGCATCGGATGGACCGCCAGCCGGTGAGGCCGGTGGACGGCATCTTCGAGCCGCCACTGAAACCGCCGTACGGGTTGCCTGACGCATGGCCGACCAGGATCGTGAGGTCCGAGTCCACGACGCATCGGTTCACCTCGACGGCGTCGCCGTGGTCGGACCGCTCCAGGGTGACCATGCCCTCGGCATCCTCGGCGTCGTGGTTGACAGTCCGTTCGGGGCCGATCCGTCGAACGACGTGCTCACCGAGCAGCTCGGCCATTTCGTCCATGGTGTTCTTCCGGTGCAGGCCGATCGCGTTCACCAGCCGAACGTCGCTCAGCCGCACGCCTCCGCGTTCCAACTCGTCGAGCAGGAGTGGTACGGCGACCCTGCGGTGCGCGGTGGCGTGCGTGCCCCCCTTGACGCGGTCCGGGAACGCGATCGCCACCCGCGACCCCGGGCGGACGAGGTCGCGGACCCGGTCAGACCCGAGCGGATTCTCGAGCGCGGATCGCGTGGCCTCGACCGGGTCGTCCAGTGGCCGCGGCTCCCGATGCGGCTCGCCGGTGCGAATCACGACGGCACTGTCCGGGAGATCGACCTCGACATGGCCGGTGCCGTACTCGAGCTGGACACGCCGCATAGGTGGTGTCTCCTCTCGTGCAACCGATTCCTCGGTGGGTTTCGTGGAGTGCGGACGCGCCCGCCTCGTCACTGCCCGGCGTCAGCCGACAGCGCGCGATAGAGCTCCAGCACGGCGCCCGAGTCCTGGCCACCGTGTCCGAGATGCACCGCGAGCGAATTGACCTGGTCCACCACGGTGGCGATGAACGCCGGTGCGCCGACCTGACGCGCCATCTCCATGGCGAGTCTGTTGTCCTTCTGCAACAGCGCCAGGGCGAACGTCGGCTCGTAGTCGGCGACACTCATCCGCGGACCAAGCTCCTTGAACAGGTTGGACACTGTGCCGGCGCCGGAGTCGGCGACCGTCTCGACGAACGCCGCAGGGTCCAGGCCCGCCAGCCGGCAAGCATTCAGTGCCTCGGCGGTGACCGCGTTGATGGCACCGAACATGAGGTTGTTCAGCACCTTGAGGATCGACCCGGCGCCGACGTCGCCGACCCGGCGTACCTGACGCGCCACGGTCCCTTCGAGCAGGTCGCGGACCGCCGCCACGCCGTCCTCGCTACCTCCGGCCGGAAGCGTCCATACACCGCACCTGTCGGGTCGGCCGAGTACCGGTGCATCGACGTACTCCACACCGCAAACGGCGAGTCGCTGCGCCGCCTGCCGTGCCGTATCTGGATCGATGGTGGACAGGTCGGCGACCACGGTGCCGGTCGCCGCACCGGCGAGCGGTCCGTCCACGCTGCTCAGCACATGCTCCGGCCGGGGCAGTGACAGCACTACCGCGCGGGCCCGCGCGACCGCATCAGCGGGGTCGTCGCAGGTCTTGACGCCGGCCGCCGCCGCAGCGCGAAGCGCAGTCGTCGACGGGTCGAAACCACGCACCAGATGACCGTTCTCCACGAGCTTCGCGGCCACCCGTCCGCCCATGGTGCCGAGTCCGAGCACACAGATCTCGTTCACTTTCCCACTCCGTTCCCACACCCCTGGTCTGTGACGCGGTGCGGTGGCCTCTCCATCGGGCGACCATAGTCGTCGACGTGGTCGAGTGCTGTCTCAAGAGCCTTCGACCAACGCCGAACACACTGCGCTCCGGCAGCAGCCGGAGACGGGCCGCTACGCGCCGTCGCTCTGTCGGACGGTGACGGTCGCGGCGTGCGCGGGGAACCCCTCGTGCCCGGCCAGCTCGGTCACCACCGGGGCCAGCCGCCGGAACTCGGCCTCGTCCAGCTGCGCGACCGCTGCCCGCACCAGGTAGGTGCTGGCGGTCACCCCGCTGGAGACCTGCGCGAACCCGCTGGTGGGCAGCGTCGCCGGGGTGCCGATCGCGAAGTTGGAGGCCGCGAAGGTGGTCCACTGTCCGAGCAGCACCGTGCCCGCGTGGCGGGTCAGGGGCAGCCAGTGGTTGGGGTCGGCGACGGCAAGTTGCAGGTGCTCCGGGGCGTAGGCGGCTGCGATCTCCATCGCCTGTTCCCGGCTGTCGGCCAGTACCAGGCCACCGTTGTCCGCGATCGACGTCGCCGCGTACGTACGGCGCGGCTCGGGCAGCTCCGCAAGCTGCTGTGCGACGTGCGCGCGGACGGCCTCCAGCACTTCGCGGGAGGTGGAGACCAGGACGGCTGAGGAGTCGGGCCCGTGCTCGGCCTCGTTGATCAGGTCGGCGGCCAGCCACCGCAGGTCGGCGCTGTCATCCGCGACGATCAGAGCGTCGGTGGGGCCGAAGCCGACCTCCACCACGCAGCCGAGCCGCTGCACCTCCAGCTGCGCGTACGCCACTGCGGGCGAGCCAGGGCCAACGATCTTCCGCACCTTGGGGACCGTCTCCGTGCCGCACGCGAGCGCGGCGATCCCGGCCGGGCCGTTGCTGCGGTACACCTCTGTCAGCCCGAGCTCTTGTGCGGCGACCAGGGTCGCCGGGTCGACCTGGCCGGCGCCGCCGGGCACGGGCGGGACCATCACCACGATCCGTTCCACTCCGGCGACCACGGCCGGGGTGGCGATCTGGATCAGCACGGACGGGAAGGAGCCCTTGCCGGAGGGCACGAACAGCCCGACCGAGGGGATCGCCGTGGCCCGCTCGCCAACCACCAGTCCCGGCCGAGGCTCAGCTGTCCACGAGGCACGCTGCACGATCAGCTCGTTGAACGCCCGCACCTGTGCGATCGATGTATGGATAGCCTCGACCAGCGGCTCGCTCACCGCAGCGCGGGCGTTCGCGAACTCCTCCTCGCTGACTCGCAACCGGTCGGCGGACAGGGTCACCTTGTCGAACCGGTCCAGCGCGTCGATCAGCGCGTCGTCCCCGCGCCTGCGGACATCCTCCACGATGACAGCGATCGAAGACTGAAGCGTCTCACTCACACCGTCGTGGTCACCGCCCCGGGACAGGATCCGATGGCGCTCCACGGCGGTCGCCGTACTCAAGTCGACCAGCCGCAGCTCCGCCACGTTCACAGTCCCAGCCATCCGTCCGCTTCTCATCACTCGTTCGTACGGGGTCCCATCTCTGCCGCGCGCACGCACTCCGGTGGGGGCGCTTTCGCGGCGGCCGCAGTTACCACCAGAGGGTAGCCACCAGACCTTCCCGCCACGCGTCCCGCCGCAGACGTCCTAGCCGCCGCCTGGACGACGCTTACGACCAAATGACCCGCCGTGCGCGAGGGCAAGGCCGTGTCCGCCGGTGCTGATCGGAGCGGGTTCCGCGTGATTCTCCTGAACTGGTTTGCGTGGGCGCCAAGGACGTCGGGTGGGACGTCACGGCGAGAATCACGGGGCTACAGCACTTATGTTAGTGCTGTCATTTCTGACGGGAGGACGGATGTACCCCAAGCTCGAGCCCTACGACCACGGCATGCTCGACGTCGGCGACGGCCACCGCGTGTACTGGGAAACGTGTGGCAAGCCGGACGGCAAGCCCGCGCTCGTCGTGCACGGCGGCCCCGGCTCGGGGTGCGGGAGCCCGATCCAGTTCGATCCCGCCGTCTACCGCGTGGTCTTGTTCGACCAACGCAACTGCGGCCGGAGCACTCCGCACGCCAGCGAGCCCGTGATCGACCTGTCCACCAACACCACCGACCACCTGATCGGTGACATGGAGCAGCTGCGCGAGCACCTGGGCATCGACAAGTGGCTGTTGTTCGGCGTCTCCTGGGGCTCGGTGCTCTCGATCACCTACGCGCTGCGCCACCCGGAGCGGGTCTCGGAGATGATCGTGACCGCCGTGGCCACCGGCAGGCACTGCGAGATCGAGTGGCTGATCCGCGGCTTCGGCGCCCTGGCCCCCGAGGCGTACGAGCGCTTCCTCGCCGGCGTCCCCGATCCCGGCGAGGACATCTCGGCCGCCTACCACCGCCTGCTCATGGACCCCGACCCCGCCGTGCACCGCAAGGCAGCAGACGACTGGTGCGCCTGGGAGGACGCCATCGCCACCGTCCCGCCCGGCCGCGACATCGAGCGCGAGCCGTGGGAGCCCCGGTTCCAGCTCGCCTTCGCCCGCCTCGTCACGCACTACTTCAGCAACCGCTGCTGGTTGGCAGACGACCAGCTGGCCCGCAAAGGACACGTGCTCAAGGACATCCCCGGCGTCATCGTGCACGGGCGACTCGACCTCGGCGCACTCGCCGGTGCTCCGTGGGTGCTGCACCACGCGTGGCCAGGCTCCGAACTGGTGATCGTCGAGCACGGCACGCACGGCACCGGAACGACAGAAGCCGTCATCGCTGCGACCGACCGCTTCGCCAGATCCCAAGCGTCGTTCTCATAGCTGCCCGTGCGCAGCATCGGGACCTGAAGGTCGGATCCCTGTCACCTGAGGTGTACGTCCGAGGGATCCACATACATACACCGGGCCCGGGGTGGCGCGCATACGTAAAGCCGTTCGGTCGGCTGCGGTCAGGATCGGCGGGTAGCTAGGCCAATCGGAATCCCGGTGTCGGGAGCGTCGATCGTCGTGGAGGCCGACCACCTGCTGCTCAACGCTAACGAGAGGTTGTCCCGGACAAGCTCCCCTCGCCCACGCTGGCGTTCGCGCCTACGGAGTAGGGCAATCGGTGGCTTCGGACGTCAGGTGGTGTCTGGACGCCCGCGGCCGGGCAGACTCACCGGATGCCGGCGACATGGTTCGCGAGCCAGGAGGTCAACGGGCGTAGCTCGGCAAAGGCTGCGAGCACCCGGTCGACCGCTTCTGGTGTGTGCAGCCAGTCTTCGCATCCGAGCGGTCGTTTGGCGATCAGCGACCGGTGTCGCAGCAGGTCCGCCCGCGGATGGCCGACCGCGTATCCGCGGGGTATCCGCTTCATGACGCGACCCGCGACCGCGAAACCCTTCTCCCGCAGGGATCGCAGGAGGTCCGCGAGCTCGGCACCGCTCGCCTCGGCCGCAACCGCAGTCCGATAGCGCTCCATCTGGGCAGCAGGAGACAATCGTCCACCGCCGTGGACCCTCAGACCGTCGAGATCGAACCCCAGGCCGAGATCGACGAACGGGGCAATCCGTACGGTTGCGTACTGGTGCTGCCAGCGTCCGTACGCTGGCGAGTAATAGCCGGCGACGGAGAAGTCGTCGTACGCCGGATCAGTATCCGCGACATCGTGCAGCAAGGCGATCATCGGTTGCCGCACCAGCTGCTCGCGGTCCTTGCGGCATCGTTCGCGTACGTCCACCGGCGGGTCCCCGTCGAGCTCGAGTAGGACGTCGTACGCCTCCTTCGGCCATCCAGTGAAACGTCCGATCATGGCGAGCATTGTGCTCGGTGCGATAGGACATCGGCAACGATGGCCGCGCTGGCCGCGACAGCTCGGTGAACCAGCGTCCGTCGCGGGACCGGCGTCCATCGTCGTCCGAGCGAGCCGAGGCGGCGGCACTGGCACTCACCCATCCGGCGCCGCCGATGGCTCGACCAGCTCCACGCGTCGCCCCAATCACGAGCGCGACCTATCCTTCGAGTGGTTTCGACATGATCGCGGACGGTATCAACGGCCACCATCCCTACGAAATTCCAGCCCGGCTCAGCACCGGCGACTCCCGGCGGCCTCCAAGCTGGCGGCATACTGCTGGGCGCCATCAAGCGTGGGCCTGTGCGCAGGCGATGATTCCTGCCTGCCAAGGCTAGTGTCCTCGCATGGGTGCGGAGTCGCAGTGGTGGGAAGTGATTGCGCGGAAACGGGAGGCAGCTGATGCACTCCTGCTCGACGAGGCCGGTCGTCCGCTGATCGTGCAAAACTCGTGGGACGACGCGTGGAACATCCCCGGAGGCTGTCTCAACCCTGGCGAGCCTCCCCGGCTGGGCGCGGAGCGAGAGGTCAAGGAGGAGCTTGGTCTGCGGATTACGGTGGGCAAGCTGCTTGTAGCCGACTGGGAGCCTCCCTCTGAGACGCTGCCTATCGATGGGCTGATGACCATGTTCGATGGCGGCGTCCTGACGGCCGCCCAAGTCGCGGCGATTCGCCTGCAGGAGTCGGAGATCCAGGCCTACCGCTTCGTGGCGCCCGATGAGTTCCCGGCCACACTGCCTGACAATCTCGCCAGGAGGCTGCGAGCAGCGTTGAGCGCTCGAGAGTCTGGGATTCCCGTTTATCTGGAGGACGGTTACCCAGTCTGACGACGGGAATGTAGGCGTTGCCGTCGGCGCGGGCTTGTCACGAGCAGACACGTGGCACGGCGTCTCGCGACGACGAGACTGATCCCAAACCGCGCAACATCTTGCTCTCGCCCGCGTAGAGCGTCCTCACCCGCTCGTTTGCTCGCCGCGACAGGCTCACACTCAGGAATCGTCGACCGGCTGTGGAAGTAGTGCGCCTGATGGCTGGTCACGAACACGACCCGGCTGCCTTGCGGCATGATCGGCGTCGCCAGGTCCACCATGCGCACTTGTGCGTCCCTGTTCAGTCTCATGGCGTAGTCGGCGCGTTGCAGTGCCATGGCCCGCGGGTGTCGAGCCGCTGAAATCCGATGACCCCGAACGGCTCAACTCGTTCAGTCAGCCACTGTTCGATCTGGGCATGGCTGATCGGGCTGCGTCCTCCTCGTGTCGTGGATCAGGCTGGACGCGAGAAACTCGTCCCAGTCGTCGGTTCCGACCAGTCCATCTCTGGTCGGGTACGGATCCAACTCGGTGCCCCGCATCAATGTTGCGCTGAATGCAACGGAGGCAGTGAGCTCGAGTCTGCTGCGACCCTCGCCGGCAGGCCGCAGGCTCCTCAGGTGGTTCAGCCGTTCAGTAGCGTGGTGGAGGTCAGGCTGATCGTCTCGACGCCCTGTAGTGCCCGGGAGACGGCGCAGGCCTCCTTCGCGGTCTCCGCAAGCTCGCGGAAGCGGGTTTCGTCGAGCCCTGGGGCGTCGGCCTCGGTGTCGAGGTCGATCTGGTTGATCGTCGGAGCGCCATCGACCATGCGCAGGTAGGAGCGCGCCGTGGTCCTGATCAAGCGCGGCGTGTGTCCTGCCTCGGTGAGCATGTGACAGAGCGCCATTGAGTAGCAGCCGGCGTGCGCGGCCGCTATCAGCTCCTCGGGATTTGTGCCGGCGCCGTCTTCGAAGCGTGAAGCGAACGAATAAGCGCCCGTCCAGACGCCTTCGCCGACCGTCACTTCCCCGGAGCCGCTGCTCAGGTCGCCGTTCCATCGTGCGCTGCCGTTGCGTGGTGCCATCGTGGGTCTCCTTTTGGTTTGTTGTTGTTGTTACTTGGCTGGTGGTCTCGTGCCCGCGAGTCGGCGATCATGACCTTGCCGAAGGGGCGGGCGGACTCGTAGTAGTGGTAGGCGTTGACCGGCTCGTCGAGTCCCTCCCACATGCCCTCGGTGAGCATGCCGGTGTACGTGTTCTCTGCTGGCTGGGATGGAGCCTGCCCACCGGCAGCACTACCCGCGGCTTTACAGCACGAGTGGCCCCGGTCGTGGCATTCCGGGTCATCCGGCGCTATTCGCGGCAGTATCACGGGAGGCTGCTGGAGACGAGTCGGAGGCAGGACGACATGGCGACTTGATTCCCGCACGATCAGAGTTGTTGGGTGAGATTGACCGGGTTGCCGTCCGGATCAGTGATGTGCGCGACCCGATGTCCCCACGGCATGTTCTTGGCCGGGCCGAGCACCGTTCCGCCAGCCGGCTCGACCCGTGGCAGGAGGTCGTCGACGGACTCAACGAATACGGCCAGGATGACCCGGCCAGGAGCGGCGTCGGCTCCCGACTTTGCCTTGACGATGCCGAGGTCGGCTGCGCCGAATCTGACACAGACGTAGAACGGTCCGCCGCGTCCATCGGGAACACGCATGTACTCCTCGGCCCCGAACAGTTCGCCGTAGAACGACTTCAATCGATCGATGTTGTTGGTGGACAGGTTGGACTGGATCGCGGTAACGATGGGCTTGTTGGTCATGCCTAATAGACACAAGACAAGTCGGAAACTCATCGCTCCCGACGGAGATGCCCGACCCACCGAGCGACGGACCAGCAGCAGCACCGCGTGCGGCCCCCGCAGCACGAGTACCCCCGGTCGCTGGCATACCGGGGCCTCCACGCGCTACTCGCCGCAATAATTCGGCCGGGTGGAGACACCGAAGATGGGCAAAACTCGCCATAAGCCAGGCCTGCCACCTCGTACTGTCCGGCCTCCTCGAAAGCCGTGACAACGGTGGGACCTGCGCCGCCGACCGCTGACCGCCCGGCGGCGGGTCCTCGGGAAGGGCAGGTACTGCCAGATGGAACGGGTCTGTCAAGCCGCATCTGGCCGAGTCGCTCAAGCTGTCGACGGATCCCTTGTTCGTGGAGATCAGTCGCAGACGGTTCCGTCGCCATCGGCGTCGCGGTACCAGCCGAACTCGGGATCGCCCATGCTGCATGGGCCGAGCCCAGCGTCCTTGACCGCCTTGCAGGTGGGGTATTGCTGGTCAGCGTCCCCACCTGCTGGTGCTGCCGCCGTCCGTGCAGGTGTCGGTGTTGGAGCAGCCGCCCCACAGCCCGGCATCCTTGGCCTGCGCCCTCTCCTCGGCCGCGTCGAACCGGGCTTGGTAGCGGTACGGCCTGTCGTAGGTGTACTCCCGGCCGTAGCCGTCCTCGATCGTCGCCTCGGCGAACAGCCGCCGGTCGCGCATCCGCACGTAGGCGAGCTTGCGGTCGTAGGCGTCCACGGCTCCCTGGCTGGCGTCCCCCTGTGTTGGTGGAGCCATGTGCTCCGCCCGCGCGCCGGCCGACGTTACTGGCAGGCACGCCAAACGCAACCCCTACCTGCTGGTGACTGCTCCGGCGTAGGCGACTTCGGCGTAGTCAGGGCCGGCGGAGGCTTCGATGGTGATCTGGTCGGCGGCCTTGCGCGGTACCCACCACATCCAGTCGGCGGTCAGGGTGTTGCCGGGCCACATCCCGCCGAGGAAGATGCCGCACTCGGCGTCCACGCAGGTCGGGCGGATCTCGTCGCCATCGACGATCAGGTCCAGGCTCGCAGTCGGGTCGATGATCTCGTCTGAGTTGTTGGTCAGGGTGATCGCGGCCTTCACCGGCATCACGGCGTCGAAGTCGGTGCTCGGGTCGAGCGCGAGGTAGTCCGCCCACGGCGTGCCCTTACCCGCGTCCGGCATCACCTCCGGAGCGCTCACGACGATGGAGACCCCATCGCCGTAGCTGTGCACCGCACCCCACGCCAACGTGTGTGCGGGTGTAGCCGTCGGCGTGACATCGACGGCCGGCTCGACCGGGTGGACCTCGGGTCGAGCGGCTGCCCCCGGCGTCGTGGTGATCACCGGCAGCACGGTCACCACCAGGGCCGCTATGCCTCCAATGGCGACTAGGGCCACCACGCAGGCGATCGCGAACGCGCCCATCTTGTCGGTAAAGGACATGACCTACCACCCCCGTGTTGTGGAGCGGTGCCGCTCCGCCCGACCCGCCACGCCCGTTCGTGGTGGACCGGACGCAACCTCAACGCTTGCGGTCCTGCTTGGAGACGATCTCGAACTCACCTCCGACCACCTGCACGGTGATCGACGTGGTGCCCTTCGGGAAGCGGGAGCCCGCCAACCAGCGGCTCAGCGCGGCCTCCTCGGTCTGCCGGCGAAGCCACTCGGTGTTGCCGATCCGTACCAGCACCAGCGCCGCAATACGGGCCACATGTTCCGCCGATCGGCGGTGGGCACCATCACGCTGCGGGTCCTCCAGTCGACCACCACCTGGTCGGCAATCTGCTCGACCACCTGGCGCCGATCGGTCAAGCCGCCCAACGGGCAGCTGCCCCGGGCAGCCATCGCGGCCAGGTGATCCTGCGGACGCTCACACATCTGCGTGGCGAACTCCGGGCCCAGATCACTCATGCCGCCAACGCTATGGCTTGGCAGACGGCTTGGCAGACGGATTCGTAGCACTGTGACATGCGGCGTAGATCGACCGCGGACCCCAACGCGCTGTACGTGTTGCGGGCGCGGCGCTCCGCGAGCTGCACGAATCTCTCCCTGTCGCGATCTGCCCATTCGACTGGTCGATCTCGACGTCTCCACATCGACCCGACGAACGCTCCGACCGCGCCGGCCAACACGGCGTGGTCGCCGACCAACCCACCATCTGGACGTTCGTCGACATCGAAGGCCCGAACTCCCTAGCCGACGATCTTGCTCAGTCCCTCGCCGATGCCCTCAAACCAGCCCTCGGCTGGTGGGCCGACTTCACCATCGATGACACCGAGCACGTGGTCGTCTTCTCCGGACGGCCCTTTCGCTATCGCATCGGAGACGAAGCGGGCCGAGCAGAAGCAGTCGCCTGGGGCCGTTCCACCGGAACACCCGAACATCAACTCGACTGGGGCCCATAACAACCCGCCACAACCCGGTGCAGCGGCATCACGCCATGGTCGACCGCGGCGTCGACCACCAGGGTGGCGGATCGATTCTGATCTTGTCCGGTGACGGATCCGCTTCCGTACGCCCGGCAAGGGTTCCCTGGCGGACATGCGGCGTCATGTACCAGGGGTGCCAACGTTCCGACTGCCGATCGACGGCGAGGGACACGTGAACGTCCTGGGCGTCTCGAGCCTGCACCCGTGGTCGAGTGCCCTACGGTGATGCCATGGGACTGCGCATCGGTGCCTTGGTCGTCGATTCTCAAGATCCCGGGCGACTGGCCAGGTTCTGGGCAGAGGCACTGGGTTGGGTGATCAGCCAAGCCGAAGATCCTGAGTGGGTCGTCGAGCCACCCGAAGGTAGTCGCGAAGACTGCGTGGTGGCCGACCTCTTGTTCATCAAGGTGCCTGAGCCCAAGACGGGGAAAAATCGCCTGCATCTCGACCTGCGACCGGAGGATCAGTCCGCAGAAATTGCCCGCCTTGAAGGGCTGGGAGCTACCTGCGTCGATGTTGGCCAAGGCAACAACCAGACCTGGGTAGTGATGGCCGATCCGGAAGGCAACGAGTTCTGCGTACAACACGCTCATCCGCCGCAGATCCGAACACAGTGGCTACAGCGGTACGAGGCCTACCAGCCGGTTCACACCTGAACGTGATGGTCCAGATGGCCGGCGACAAGCGGCGTCGGTATGCGGCGCTGTCGGCGAGCGATGTGCGGCGACTGGCGAGCACCGGCAGAGACCGTCCGCCCCCTCGGCACCCACCGGTCGCCACGCCGGACTTTCCCCGGGCGATCTGGACACCCGCATCGCCGACATGGGCTGCATGGCATCGGGCACTCCGCGGCTACGGGACACAACGGCATCAGGCACCCTTGCTCTGGTCGGATCACGTCACCGGAGCCTTGTCGACCTGAATGACACGACCTGTCCGATTACCGATCCCCATCCGTACGCGGGAGGTTCGCCAAACGGGCAGCGTCCTGCGATGCCTGATCGCGGGTGTCGCAGCCCGCTGTCATGATGCTGCCATGCGCAGGACCAACTACGAGAAGATCCTGATCACGGTGTCGCCGGACCCCAAGGCCGCCGCGGGGACGGCACCACAGACTGGCAAGGCGGCCGTTGCGGGGCCGCAAGCTGGTCCAGAGTGCGTGACATCGTGGTAGACCTCAGCGAACTGGCGACGGAGGAGCGGCGCGACCTTGCCGACTTTCTTGACACCCTCACGGAGGAAGAGTGGGAGCAGCCGTCGCTGTGCCCAGGGTGGTCCGTGCGCGACGTGGTGGGCCACATTCCGAGCTATGACGCGCTCGGTTGGCCCGCGGTGCTGGCCCTGTTCGCCCGCTCGGGGTTCTCGCTGGGCCGCTGCAACCAAGTCGGCGTCAACCAGAGCCGCCGGCTCGGCACGGAGGAACTGGTGGCTAGGCTGCGTGCGCATGCCGTCCCTCGGGGCATCACCGCGATGTTCGGCTGCGCCATCGCCCTTACCGACGGGGTGATCCATCACCAGGACATCCGCCGAGCACTCGGCCATCCACGGACGGTGCCTCAAGAGCGACTGGTCGCCGCTTTGGAGTTCGCACCCCGCGCGCGTGCGCTGCCGGCACCTGCGAACGTCCGCGGGCTCCGGGTGATCGCGACCGACGTCAACTGGACTCACGGGACCGGCCCCGAGGTGCGCGGCCCGGGTGAGGCCCTGCTCGTCGCCCTCGCGGGTCGGCCGGAAGCCCTGGCGGACCTCGAAGGCCCCGGTCTCGACGCCCTGGCAGCAAGGCTGCGCCGGTGACCAGCAGGTGTCAGATCTTGCCACCTCGAACGAGTGGACGAGGCCGCGTCGCGGCGGCTCTGACGGGAGTGGCCCCGATGAGCGATCCCTTTCCGTATGCCGGGCGAGCGTTCCCCTACTAGCACCAACCGCCGGAAACGCCGTTCGTGTTACGGCCCGCGACGCGTTCCTCCAAGCAGCGTTGGACAAGCTTTAGCACGGGCAGATGGTCAGGGGAGGAACTTGGAGAGGGTTTCGGGGTCTCGGGCGACGGCTGTAGTGGAGTCGTCAGCGGTGACGATAGGGCGTTGGATGAGGATCGGGTGGGCAACCATCGCTTCGATCCAGGTCTCGCGATGTGCGGCCTCGCGGGGGAGGTCACGGAGGGGTTTGGCGTCGGGTTCGTTGTGGCGTACGAGGCCCCAGGGTTCGAGGTTCAGGCGTGACAGGACATCGGTCAGCTCGGCCGCGGTGGGCGGGTCGTCGAGGTAGCGTCGGACCTTGTAGGCGACCCCAGCCTCGTTGAGGGCCTTGGTGGCGGTGCGGCACTTGGAACAGGCCGGGTTGATCCAGATCTCCACAGGTGCGGTCCTCCGGGTCAGCAGTGGTCTCGGTCGGCTGTTAGAGCATCAGTAACAGCAACACGACGTGAACCGCCAGCGCGACGCCGTACGACCACGTGCAGCAGACCAGTCAATGATCCGGATGGCGTGATCGCCACTGATCAGCTCTGCGCAGGGCGGTAGTACGGCTGTTCGACCTCGGCGGGCGGCGCGCGCCGGGACTTGACCGGGCCGACAACTCTCGTCACACAGAAGGTCACCGAGTCACCGCGGGTGAAGCACCTCGCCTAACAGGTCGTCTCGGACGAGGCGCCGCGGAGGTCCCGCGGCGGAACGCCGGCCGCCGGGCGGAAGGGACCTGGCCTGCTGCCAGAAACGTCGCCGCGTATTTGCCGCAGACAGCCGCTGAGAGGCGTTGACGGCCGGACAAGATCAACATTCGCCATCACGCATCGATGCACGTCAGCGGCCGTTCTCAGTCTGACGGAGGGCGTGGGATTCGAACCCACGTGGCGGGGGGTTACCCCGCCTAGCGGTTTCAAGATCGGTAGGGACTGTGGGCCTGACCTGCGCTCTCCTGTCGCCGCGGGTGGCGAGCCGAGCGGATTCCCCGCGATCTGTCCGCTCCGGGCTGACTCCCCGCCTCGACAAGCCAAGCTTCCGTTCCACCTGGGTCTTCATGATGTTGTCGATGCGCTAGCAGTCGTCGGGCTGCTCGCGGTTCGCGACGCGTATGTGATCAGTCAGGCCGCTCTGTCCGCCGGCTGCTGCGAGGCATGCGTGTGTGTGGTCACCTGAACTGGCCCCGGTTGGGTTGTTGTTCTTCACGAATCTTGGCCCCAGCTGAGTGGTGATCTGGCTGTTCGTCGGCTGAGGTGTCGGCGCTCGCGTCCCGCGAACCGCGGGTTGAGGATCTGGCCGAACAGCGGCTCGGCCACCGGGGGAGTGGTCCTGGGAGCCATTTCTGGCCCCACCTGCGGATGAGTTTTGGCCCCACCCCGGATTCGGCGGAAACAGTTCCAGCGAGTCTTGGCCCACACCGGACACAGTTCGCCTTCCTCGCTCGCGCCCAGCCTGCGAATCATGTTGACCGGGTGACGGGTGAGCCCCGGTCGCCACAACCACCATCTCGGCGCGGGCTGGAACGGCTTTGACGCGGCACTAACCGCACGCGGCTGCGAGCTGAGCGAGCCGCCGGTTGAGGTAGCGCTGTTCGGGCAGGCTCGCGGTCAGTCGCGCGGCCCGCCGATAGTTTTCGGCCGCGGCGGTCGGGTCGCCGTCGAGCTCCAGCAGGTGGGCGCGTACGGCATATAGCCGGTGATGCCGCCGTATGGTGGGATCGGCCAGCAGTGGGTCGAGCAGAGCTAGGCCGACCGCCGGTTCGTGGGCCATGGCGACGGCGACGGCGTGGTTGAGCGTGACGGCCGGGGCGGGGGCGGCCCGGCTCAACATGTCGTAGAGGACGCTGATCTGCCGCCAGTCGGTGGCCCCGTAGGTGGGGGCCTCGGCGTGGACCGCGGCGATCGCGGCCTGAAGCTGGTACCGGCCTACGTGACCCCGTGGCAGGGCCTGCTCGACCAGCGTGACACCCTCGGCGATCAGGTCGTGTCGCCACTGTGAGCGGTCCTGCTCGGCGAGCGGCACGAGGTCGCCGGTGGCGTCGACCCGGGCGGGCGACCGCGCGTGTGTGAGAAGCATGAGTGCCAGGGCGCCGGTCACCTCGTCATGGTCCGGCAGCGCGGCGTGGACTTGGCGGGTGAGCCGGATCGCCTCCTCGGCGAGGGTGACGTCGACCAGGGACTCGCCGGAGGTCCGCGTATAGCCCTCGGTGAACACCAGGTGGCATACGTCGAGAACGGCGGCGACGCGGGCCGGTAGCTCCTCCACCGACGGCATCGCGAACCGTGCCCCCGCCTGGCGTAGCGTCGCGCGGGCCCGGCTGAGGCGTTGGGTCATCGTGCGGGCCGGCACCAGGTACGCGGCGGCGATCTGGTCCACGCCCAGGCCGGCCACTGCACGCAGGCTAAGCGCCACCTGTGACGGCCTACTCAGGGCAGGGTGACAACAGAGGAAGAAGAGGCGGAGCGTGTCGTCAAAGTCGGACGTCGGTATCTCGTCGGCGCCCGGCGCGACGTCGACGTTGGCCGGCCGTCGTGCGGTGTCCAGCGCCTCGCGGCGGGTCCGGGCGGAGTCTGCGCGGACGCGATCGATCAGCCGCCGCGACGCGACCCTGATCAGCCATGCCTTCGGATCGTCGGGCACCCCGCCGAGGGGCCACTGGGCGGCGGCGGCCTCTGCGGCATCTTGGACCGCCTCCTCGCAGTCGCCCAGGTCGCCGTACCTGTGGAGGAGCGCCCCGAGGACGTGCGGCGCCTCCCGACGCCACACGTCCTCGAGGATATGCAGCACCATGGTGGCGATGGCTACTGGTCGTCGCCGCCGGGCCACATCAAGGGCCGCAGCTCCACCGTCTCGCCAGGGCCGGAGAACCTCGCGGCGACCTCCTCGGCGCGAGCCTGGTTCTCAACATCGATGAGAAAAAAGCCCGCGAGATGTTCCTTGGCCTCTGAGTACGGGCCGTCGCTCGCCAGCGGCGCATCGTCCTGCCATCGGTACAGGCGTGCGGTCGCCGGATCGCCGAGCGCCTCACCGCTGATCAGCTCGCCGTTGGCCTGCAGTTCGGACATCACCTGCTCGAACTCGGCGTCCAGCCGCTTGCGTACCTCCTCGGGCAGTCCCTGGTAGGCGGCAAGGTAGTCGCCGGTCGGGTGCCCCCACGGCTGGGGATTCGAGTGGATCATGATCGCGTACTTCATTGGGATCACCTCAAGGTCGTACGACGGCCGTTCCGTCGTTCGACCGGAACGTCGGTGCGGCCCCCTTCGATGTCGACATCACCTGCGAGTCACATTTTCCCTGGCGGCGAACGTCGGAGTCCTTCGTGGTATCCGGCGCCGGCGGCAGCTCTGCGCGACATAGATGCAAACGAACACATATCACCCGATCCGGCGGGCCTCATGTCGCCCGCGAAGCCGCGGTCAAGGTGAAAGGCCCGCAGCGAAGCAAGGACGAACGGCCTTGACGGCCCGGCAAGCGGCAACCACACGCTCCGCCGAGGAGTGGCGGACGGTGGGGCCAGTTCTCGTTCCCGCGAACGGCGTTCCATGATCGCTGGCCGGGGCCAAGACTCATCCGTAGGAGGGCCAAACTCGTCCGCGAAATCAGGGGGAGGGCCGGCTGGACAGCAGGGTCGGGGTTCGGTGCGTTCATGGCCCGGGGCTTAGTTTTCTGCTGGAGGCTGTCGATTCCGGCGCCAGTCGTTCGTCATCGTCGGTGAATGCAACTGACGATCTTCGGGAGTCTGTCGAGATTTGGCGTTTGGCTCCGATGTCTCGTGAGATGCCCGCGAAGGAGAGGACCGCCGGTCATGATCGAGCTCCGCCCGTACCGCATCGACGTGCCCGATAGGGATCTCGCCGACCTGCGCGACCGCCTCGACCGGGTGCGGTGGGCGCCGGAGCCGGCCGGCGGCGAGGTGGGGTATGGCGTGTCGGTGGCGACTGTCCGGGAGCTGGTCACCCATTGGCGGCAGAGCTACGACTGGCGCCGCTGGGAGTCCCGGATCAACGCCTACGACCAGTACACCACCACGGCCGACGGCACGAACGTGCACTTCCTGCACGTGCGCTCGCCGGAGCCGAACGCATTGCCGCTCGTGCTGAGCCATGGGTGGCCGGGCACGCTGGTGGAGTACCTCGAGGTGATCGGGCCGCTGACCGACCCGCGGCGGCACGGGCTCGACCCGGCGGTCGCGTTCGACCTGGTGATCCCGTCGCTGCCGGGGTTCGGTTTCTCTGGGCCGACGCCCGATACCGGTTGGGGACCGCACCGGATCGCGCGGGCGTGGGCGGTGCTGATGGAGCGGCTGGGGTACGCACGCTACGGCGCCGCCGGCAACGACTGGGGCTCCTACATCTGCGCCGAGCTCGGCCGCGTCGCGCCTGCCGCGGTGGTCGGGGCACACGTCACTCAGGTCTGGCCGACGCCACCGGCCGACGAGCCCGACTGGGCGGACAAGCTGACCGGGCGCGACCTGCAGACGCTGGCGCAGTTCCAGGACTTCCAGGCCAGGCACGCCTCGTACGGCGCCGTCCATCATCAGCAACCGCAGACCCTCGCCCACGCCCTGGCCGACTCACCGGTCGGGCTGCTCGGCTGGAACGCCCAGGCCATGGGCGGCCTTGACCCAGACGTCTTGCTCACCCACGTCGCGATCCACTGGCTGACCGGCACCGCCGGCTCAGCGATCCGCATCTACGCCGAGCATCCCCGCGAGCCGCTGCCAACAGCCCCGACCACCGTGCCACTCGGCGTGGCGCAGTTCGCCGGCGATCTCGGCTCGATCCGCTACCTGGCCGAGCGCGCGCACTCACAGATCGTGTCGTGGCACGAGTACGACCGCGGCGGCCACTACGCCACCCACGATGCGCCAGACCTGTGGCTCGGCGACATCCGCGACTTCTTCGCCACGATCACCGCCGACTAGTGCGGCCGCCTCGCCCCTGACGAAAGGAACCTCCCGTGAACCGAACGGCCATCATCTTCCACGGCACCGGCGCGAACCCCGAGGTCGTGTGGCTCCCGTGGCTGCGCGACCGGCTGACAGGCCGCGGTTACACCGTCGAGAGCCCGCACTACCCCGACCTCAACGTCGAGCCCATCGACAGGTTTCTGCCGAAGGTGCTGGCCAACCACACCTTCAACGAACACACCGTGCTCGTCGGTCATTCTGGCGGCGCCGCGCTGCTCCTGGCGATCCTGGAGCACATCGACGCACCGGTGGCCCAGGCCATCCTCGTCGCCGGCTACTCCACCCAGCCCAACACCAGCGACGAACCCGTCCTCCAGGCCGACTACGACTGGGCCGCGATCAATGCCCACGTCCGCGACCTGTACTTCATCAACTCCCGCAAGGACCCCTACGGCTGCGACGACCAGCAAGGACGAGCCATGTTCGAACGACTCGGTGGCACCCAAATCATCCGCGACGACGGGCACTTCGGCGACTACAACCAGCCGTATCCCACCTTCGAGCTCTTGAACAAACTGATCGATTGAGCCCACGACGACCGCGTTGACATCGGCACCGAGCGCTACGGACGCTCCTGATCACCAGCGCCGCCGTGAACATCACCTTCATGGCCGCATTCGCCACATGGGTTCTCTACGTCACCGAACTGCTCGGTCTCAGCGATGTCCAGTTCGGACTACTCACGATCTGCTCGGCGGTCGGAGGACTCGCTGGCCCATAGGCGTACGCCCGCATCGCACCCACCCTCGGCGCGGTCGGGATCGTGCGCCTGGGCTTCCTGTTCGAAGGACGCGTCCACCTTGTCCTCGCCATCCATCCAACGCCCTGGATCGTCGCCGTCACGATGCTGCTCTTCGGGCATTCACACCGTTGTCGGCGGAGCAGCCGAGACCACAGTGCAACAACAAGCGACCCCCGTCGAGCTGCTCGGACGGACACACAGCGTCTTCCAATTCGCGTCCATGGGCGGCGTCACCGTCGGCGCAGCTCTGGGAGCCATCGTCGCGCAGCATCTCGGGCTCGCCGCCGGGATCTGGCTCGCCGGCACCTCTATGCTCGCCATCGCGGCCCTGGCCTGGCGCCCGCTCGCCGCCCTTCGGACCTGAGCGACGAGGGCCGCATTCGCGCAGGCAGCGACTGAGCTCCAAAGCGTCCAGGCTGGAGAGGGGGCTAGCTACCACCCAACGCTCGTCGCATTTTGCGCACGTATTTAGCACAGCCAGCCGTAGATGGTCGTACACAGCCGTACGCCGCCGGACTCCTGCCTTGTCCGGCGGCGTAGATAAACGTGCAGGTCAGAGGGGTACTTCTGCTGATCGGCGGAGGGCGTGGGATTCGAACCCACGTGGCGGGGGGGTACCCCGCCTAGCGGTTTTCAAGGAGGATGTTTCGCCGCATACGACCTGCGGGTTCGTCGATCAGCAGCGAACTCCGCCGCAAATACGTCGAAGGACCGGCCGCGGCAGTAGCAGCCGGCCGTGGACGGCCGGATCTGCGACGAGCCAGCTCGTGTATCCACCGAACCGCTGCAAGCAGGTGGGCGCAGGCTCCTGGCCACAGGCAACACGCGCCGGCAGCCGTGTTGCCCGTCGGGTCCCGCCCTCCCCCACCTCAAGGGCAACCCGGCGAGCGCCCGTTTACAAGAGGGCCGTTAGCTGTCGTACGGACTGTCCCACGCTTGCTGACCTGGACGTTCGTCTGTCAATCCTGTGATGCGAGGCACTCGCAGACGGTATTTCGTTGACAGAGCCATTGACAGACGTGAGTACCGGCGGGGGTATTGCGGTTACGCGGCAGACGGCTTGGGTTTGAAGTTCACTGCAAGCTCGACGTCGAGCGCGTGGGCGATTCGCTCGAGCACGGGCAGGGTGGGGACGGTACCGCCGGCTTCGAACCGGGCGACAGCGGATTGGGTCATGGACGCTGCCCGGGCCAGCTCGCTCTGACTCCAGCCGCGCTGCTCACGTAGCTGACGGACCGCGGCACCCAGCTCAAACGCTAGCCGGGCAGCCTCGTAGGCCGCTTCTGCACCCGGCTCGGCCATCCGCCGGTTGCGGATCTCCGCCCACTCGGTTCGCCCGCTCACCGCTCCTCCTCAGCTTCGACCGTGTGCGCCTCGGCCACACACCGCGCCCACGCTCGCCTTGCCCGGTCGATCTCCCGATCCTCCCGCATCCGGGTCTTACGGAACACGGTCAGCAGGATGATCCGCCGACCGGGCGCGATCCAGTACGTGATCCGCACCGCGTCCCGCTCCAGGTGGAACCGCAGTTCCCGAAGCTTCCCGTCCAGCTGCCTGGTGTACGGCTCTTTCAGCTGCGCCCCCTGCGCGCCCAGCAGATCAACATAGAACGCCGCACGACCAAAATGCCCACCCGACAGCTGCTCCAGCCACTCCCGGACCTCCGGTTCCAGCTCCACACTACCCCAAGCCATAGCAATGATGCTATGGGGTCTTGGGATCGCCGTACAGTCAAGATCGGGTAAGCAGCGCCGGCGATAGCGGTGCCTGGTGGCCGGAGACCGCCGTCAACGCGGTTGCAGACGCGTGGACTGATTGCCTTCGGTGCGTCCACACGTAAGGGCGTCCGCGCCCCTCCCGCACCCGTTCTTGCACCGCGCCTGACGGCATGCGTCGAGAGCAGCTGATGACCGAGCCGATCAACGCCGCCTGACGGGTGGTGGCGCCGATGCTGGCTGGTGAGGCCGATCGTAAGCACTCCAAGACACACGAATTAGGAACCCATGCTCTCTTGTCCAGATCAGTCCAGGCAGTGCTGTTTCAGGCGGCCAGGCAGGCGTCCAGGGAACTCGTTGTCCGGAGCGGTCCAGATCCGTCCATGCCGCTATTGCACGCGGGTTGCACGCCGACCTTCTGTTCCGTAGAGGCAGGCAGGTCGATCGCGAGCTGCGCTTCTCCGCTTCGGAGGTCGTGGGCCTGGTGCTCATCGTCGCCTGGCGTAGCAAGTCGTTGCGGTCAGGCTGGGGTCATCTTGGGGTCAGCGCCCGTTCGATGCGCTTAACCGTCTGCGGTCGTGGCGTGACGAGGTAGTGCCCGCAGAATCCAAGTAGCTGCGGCTCCGGAACTCACGCCTCCCAAGAAGACGCCACAGAGCAAGCTCCACCATGGGGTGCTAGGCATAAGGCACATCAGTAACGGGGTTCCGTCCGGCGTGATGACGTCGTTGCAGCCAGGCGGGGCAAAGAACTGCATGTACACGAAGTCAGCGAGCCATCCGCCTCCGCTCCCTCCGAGGATGGCGGCAATCGCAACGATGGCGATCGACACTACGCGGGGCATGTGCCCTCCCGAGTCGGCAGAGGTGCCCTAGCCTAGCGATTCCGTGCCAGGCTACTCCTCGACCGAGTGCAGTCAGCGATCTCCTCCCGGCGCCGTGAAGGCGGCCAACCACTCTTCTCCGTCGTCCTCGCAGCCAGCCAGAGTGAAGGTCGGAGCGTATGGGGTCAACGGTCGGCGGAGCCGATCACGCAGCAATGCCGCGTAGTTAGGCGATCTTGTGCGGTGTCAACGACCTCGGTGTTCATGGCGGTTCGGGTTGGGCGTAGGTGCCGGGCCCGGTGCGTGTGAGGAAGCCGTAGCGGGCCCATTCGGCCAACTGGGTAAGCATGATGCGGGGTTTGATGCCGAGTCGGTCGGCGAGTTCCCGGCCGCTCCAGCTGCGGTGCCTTTCGGTGTTCATGATCGCGGTGATGCGTTGCCTTCGTGTGGGGGCAGTAGGTGCCGATGCCTTTCGCCTGTGGGCAGGTCGCTCGGTCAGGCCTGGGGTGTGCAGGGTGATGTCGATCGCGGTGATGGCAGTCGCGGCCTCCGGCCGGAGGGGGTCGTGGCCGCGGTAGCGGGAGGTGCCGCACTTGAGCGTGCGGGCGCTGTAGCGGACTCGGCGTGCGGGCAGCAGGGTGTCCATGACGGCGCGGCCGATCCGGCCGAGCAGATCGGGTCGTTCATCGGGGCAGATCGCGGCGGCGGTGATGAGTTGGTCGCGGGCGGTCTGCACGGCGGTGATGAAGCTGGCCCGGTCCGGGTCGGCGCCGGGGCAGGTTTCTACCGCTCGACCATCGCCATGCGCAGCAGCCGGTAGAGGGTGAGCAGCGCCCAGATCTCCTGTTGCAGGCCCTACTCATCGCCTGAGCGCAGCACGTTGCCCTGCAGGATGGTGTGGCGCAAGGCGAGGAAGGCGATCTCGACCTCCCAGCGCTCGTGGTACAGCCGGACCAGCTCCAGGGGGATCGAGATCCGCAACTTGCACGGCGACTCCACGCTGTACGGCGAATACGCGACGCCTGAGCTTGTCGTTAACCTCTTGATCGTTCCGTCATGGCGTTGGGTTGGCGTGTTTGCCGACGTCGTGACGTCGAGCGCGTTGGCGGTTTTTGTGTCCCGGGGGTCGTCCTGCGCCGGGTCGGCTGGGTTTTGGTGCACGGGCCGGCAGGGGTAGTTTCCGGTGGAGGTCCGATATCCCCGGCGTACTTGGGCCGGGGTGGGCAGCTTGCCTGCTGGTCGTCGGGGTTCCCACGGGCGGCGAATGTGGTCGGTGAGATCTCGGGCAAGCGAGAGTTGGGTGTAGGCGGCGAGGATGAGCCAGGTCCAGCGGTCCGCGGCGTCGGGGTTACGGATCTTCGGGGTGGTCCAACCGAGGGTCTGTTTGAGCATTCGGAATGTGTGCTCGATGTCGAACCGGCGCAGGAACGCTCGCCACGCCCGGTCGACCTGCTCGGCGGACAGGTCGAGTGCTGATGCCCATAGCCAGACCGGTTTCGGGTTGCGGTCGCCGGGCAGGTGATCGACGGACAGCCGGATCAGGGTGCCTTCGATGACCGGGAGTTCACCTTCGTGGTCCGCCCAGCCGCCGCGGCGGGTGAGCCGGGGATGCAGCCCGTCCCAGGCTTTGACGGTTGCGGTGCCGTATCGGGTTGTTTCGTCGGTGGTCTGCACATCGGGTGCAGGCCAGCTCGCCTCATCGGTGAGTGCGAACTCTCCTCCGTGTTTACGTGGGCGGCCGTTGGTTCGGGGAGCACGTGGTGGTTTCGGCAACCGCAGAACGCGGTCAGAGCGCAGCCTGCCGATCAGCTGAACAGGCAGGTCCACTAGAAGAAACGCCAGCCTGGTGACGTCGTAGCCGGCGTCGAACACCACCAGGATGTCCGTATCACCACTGGTCCACTGCCCGGCCTCGACGAGTCGCCTCACGACGTCGCGGACCTGGGTGGCGGTGACGGTGGTCTCATCCTCACCTGGGCGCAGCCGGGCCACATCCAGCATCTGCGTCCACGAGCTCGGCCCAGTCTCCAACGCGGCGACGAACGAGTACGGCCAGCCCGGGATCATCTGCGCCTGGCCCTTACCGCGGCCGTAGGTGTGGCAGAACAGCCGCTCACGGCTGGTCGCAGCGTCGGGGCGTAGCCAGTTGCTGACATCGACACCCAACACGATCCGCCCCTGGCGGTCACGTGGAAGCCGCAGCCCGGCCAACTGCCATCGCAGCCTGCCGATATCGACTCGGCCGGCGTTCAGACCGTCGTACAGTGCGCCATGGCCACGCCGATGTTGTGCTGCAAGGCACAGCTCGACCAGCGTGTGCACGGGTCCCTGCTCGCACAGCACGGCCTCAGTGAGCTCGAACAACGCATCCGCCCGCGCGATCAAACAGTCATAGAATCCGACCCGGAACTGGCCGAGATCTCCAAGCTGTGTGTCGGGTTCACGTCGACACTGCGTATGAGGCAAACTGATCTGCGCGGCCATCGCTTGTCATCCTTCGGACGTTCTTGCCAGGAACCCGAAGATCATCGAGCGATGGCCGTTCACCTACCAACAGGACACGCCGAAGACGAACACATCACCTGCGAAACGCGATCACAGAGGTTAAACGACAAGCTAAGACGCCGACGCCCGGCCGCTCATCGGCACAAGCGGATCGCGGCATGAGCGGTCGTCTCCGTGGGACACTCCGCCACGTGGACGAACAACAGCGTAGGGCGATCCAGGTCCGCTGGGGTGAGCGTTTGAACCGTCGCACTGGAGACCCGGGGTACCGAGAAGAGTGGTACTGGCAGCAGTGCGGTGGCTCGTTCACTGGTTGGCTCTAGGGGGCCAGATCGGTGCCGACTGGGGCGTCTGCTCCTGTGACTCGTCTCCGTTCGACGGCTGTGCTCGGTTCGAACATGACGGCTGCGATCAGTTCGAAGAGGATCCGAGCGGTTTTGGGATCACCCGCGGTTAGGAAGCGCCGATAGGCAGGACCGCGCGGAATGCGGCATGAGAGTGCGCTTGGCTTAGTCCGTGCGGAGGTGCTTCTCCCGCTGACGCAACCGACGCAGACGCCGCAGGTACTGACCACGGAACCGCCGCCGAGCCGTCTCCTGGCGGACGAAAGCCGGGTCATTCGCGTGGTCAACCTCGAGCTGGTAGTACGGGTTCGAGGGTGCGTCGCTCCCACCGGCAGCCATTAGCAGTTCCTCCGGCGAGTCCTTCATCGGTGGCGACGCAGGGAGGCCGACCACCCATGCCTTCGGTGTACTCTCATCCGTCACAGGCCCAGTATGCGGGAAGAGCCCTTGCTGCCCCCGGATTGAGTGACGACCTCTCATCGGCATGGTCGTGATTCACGCTCGGCGGTATGTGCGTGACTTCCTCCAGGGATAGTTGGTGCCGTGACGATGACGGCAGAAGACTTGCTCGCCGCGTTGGTGAGCGAAGTGCCCGAGGTGCAGCCGCTTGTGCGCGAGCACCTGGAGGACAACGAAGGGGTGTTGCTGCACCTGCTGAGCGCCGACCTCCGGCGCTACGCCATCCAGGCGTTCGATACGGGACGCACCGACGTTCTACAGAGGCTGTTAGTGGTGCTCGACCGCGCTCTTGTGGACGGTGACGAGTACGTCAACAACGCCATGGCCGTCTCGTTCGTGGAAGACACCGGCTGGTGGGGGCCCGCCATGCAGCCCTTCATCGAGTCCTGGCCGCTGGGCCTGCAGGCCGAGGCCCGCAGACAGAGGGAATCGTGACGAACTAGAACGCACTCAATTCGGCATGACCGCGACTTACTATCCGCGGCAAATGAGTGCGCAAGACCACGCGCCCGCCTGGCAGGATGCGCTGCTGTGGAGTTCACCTATCGCCTGACGGGCACGGGTTGGTCCGAGGCGCGCCTGGAGGACCGGTCCAGCTCGGCGACGATTACAGCGTCCTACCTTGAGGATGCACTCGGAGACCTCCTCGAGGCCGTTGGAGTGCTGCTCGAAGGTGCGCAGGAGGCCCGCTGCTCCTGGGAGGAAGAGCCCGGTGAGTATCGGTGGCTCTTCGATCGGGCAGACTCGGATGTACGGCTCCGCGTGCTCGCGTTCCGCGACCTCTACTCTCCAGAGTCGGACGATCGGGGCCACGTCGTCTTCGAGACTAAGACGCCGCTTCGCGAGATGGCGGAGGCCATCGCCGACGGGGCGCAGAGAGTCCTCGACGAGTATGGCGAGGCCGAGTACCAGCGACGGTGGGTGGAGCATCCGTTTCCGAAGGGTCACCTGGAACTCATCCGGGCCCACCTTGCAGCCTGAGTCAGCCGGCCCGGGCATCGACGCGGCCGCGGTCACCCGAACGCGGCATGAGCGTGCGCTTGCTGTCATGCTTCCCGGATGCAGCTCAGACAGTGGGTCACGCCGGAAGCCGTGACCGGTGCGATCGACGACGACATGGCGCGTGCGTGGCTCTCGGCGGTCCATGCATCGCTGAGGTCACTCGGCGGGGCCATCGCCGGACCCGTTCGGCCGCCGGGACCCGGGTGGAACTACTACCGGGTCCGAGTGGAGCCCAAGGGACAGGTCGTTCGGATCCTGCTCAATGCCGCCGTTGGCCTGGTCGCCGCCTCCTCCGATGACGGCGTGCCGGAGAACGGGCCCTTGGAGTTCGGTGAGGTCCCGGCGCCCGGCTCGTACCGTCAGGCGGGCCTGGCGGTTGCCGACGCCGACGTGCTGCGCGCTCCGCTGCGTCCCGAGCACGTTGAACGCCTTAGCGATCTGCAGCGTGCCGACGTCCGGTACCACCAGCCAGAGTCCGTTGGCGATCTGCTGTTCAACTGGTTCGACTGACCCGGGATGTTACGCGGGCGGGGATACCGCTCGTCGGCATGCACCACGCGGACAGCCGCATGAGCGTGCGCTCGATCAGGCAGGATGGCTCGCATGCCGCTCGACCTGCCTCCTGACTACGACGCCTTCAAGGCAGAGGTCATCTCGGATCAAGGAGATGACGACCAAGGCGTATACGAGGTGTGGTGGCACGCAAACAGCTGGTATCCCGACCAACCACTCAGCACGCGGCTGGCGATCGCCGAATCCGTCGTGAGAGACCTGTTACGCGAGGGACGCATCACCCTTGTCCGCGGCGAATGGATCGGGCCCGGTCATGCGCGCGAAGCGGTATCGGACGCGGACGCGGCCCTGCGTGACTGGGCCACATGGGTGCCGCAACCTGACAAGCCGGTCGTCTGGATGGCCGACTCCTAACGCACGCTCATCGGCATGACCGAGTGCGCGGATCGCGGCATGTGAGTGCGGGTCAGTGGGGCCTGGGTGCGATGCCGAACTTCTCGATCATAAAGCGCCAGAAGAGAGCGACGGCATCAGCAGCTGGGCGCTCGATGATGTCGTTGTGACCGGTGGTCGACTGCTCCTCGATGAGCACGTTCCCGGCGCGTGGGGCGCGGCGAAGTGAGTTGGGTGCGCGGACCATCACGACGCCGTACGGCGGGTCGGGGACAGGGCGGGGAACGACGACGAGGTCATGCATCGAGGTGCAGCCGGCGAGCTCCTCGGATCGTCCTGAGGCGATGACGCTGCGCACGATCTCCGTGAGGTAGCCAAACTCCGGCGCTTTGTCCACGATCGTGCCGAGGAACTGCTCGATCTCTCGCCAGTCCTGGCGATGAAGGGCGTCGTCCACCCATGCGTGCGCACCGGTCAAGCATGGCACATCTGCCCTAAGCGATAGGTCGCAGCGGCCGAGCCGTCAGCGGCATGTGGGTGGCGCTACTCGCGGCTGGCTGCCACCCTTGATGCGTGTCTGAGCGTGAACGATTGATCGAGATCGTCCAGCGGCTGATGGATGGCGACTACTCCAGCGACGAGGAAGTCGACAGTCTGGTCGCCGAGTTTCAGGGCGGCGTTCTCGACCCCGCAGCTACCGAGCTGATCTTCTGGTCGACGGACCACTTCGATCACGAGCCCACGTCGGCCGAGGTTGTCGACCGAGCCCCGAGTTACCGTCCGATCGAGCTCTGACAGCGGCATGAGCGGACGTCTCCGAGATAGGCGTGTTGCTCCCGCGATCTTCAGCGGGCGCCTCGGACCAAGACCACTCGGTCGGGCTCCCCAAGACCTTCAGTTTGGATCCAGCCACGGCCGTGCACAAAGCCCTTGGCCATGAGTTCGGCTTCCTGTCTCCGCGGCGCCCAGTCGCTGCGATACATGTCGGCCAGCCGTTCACCCGTGTCCTCAAACAGATGGCACGTCGCGTACACCCTCCGTCGGTGCAGCCACTCGTACCTAACGACCGGCCGACGGACGTAAGTGTCCAGCAACTCACATCCCCGGGCAGCGAGGTCGGTCGGGGTGCCTTCTAGAACGAATCCATCACGGGTTGGTGTAGGCGGGAACGTCCGATCGTGGACGCTGATCCGGTCTCCTCGCAGCCGATTCCCGCTGAGTTCCAAACCGACGTTGATCAGGGCAACGTCGGGCGCGTCGATGTCCAAGGCGAGCAGGAGTCTGTCGTCGTCAAACTCAACGCAATACGGGCGAAGGCGTCCGTCAACTAAGACTCGCAGTGCCGCCAGGAACTTGAGTTGGAACGACGTCAGCGGTGCATCCTCTAACTCGAAGTATTCGCGGTCGTCCACGCTGCACACACTAGTTGAACGTGTCGTCCCCTGGGGTCTAGGGCGGCGCGACCTCTCATCGGCATGATCGCGCGCGGATCGCGGCAGATGTGTGCGCTACGGCAGCGGAATCTTGCCGTCCGGGCCCGACTGCGGGACGACGAATGGGGCGGCTCCCGGCTCGACGACGCTGACTCTCAGGTCGGCGAAGATCAGCGTTATGTTGTGTCCGTTGGTCTCGATCAACACCTCGCGGAAGGGCAGTCCCAGCAGCGCTGACCATTCGCGAGTCTCATCGGACTCGGGCATCAACTGCATGCCTGGGTAGAGGCACTGCCACTTCACGCCCCACACGTAGCCCTCGGGCTCCCCGGACCGTAGCCATTCGTCGTACTCGGTGAACTCATCGCCAAGCGAGCGGGGCCACACATCTCGCCGAACTGCGGTTGTTACCGACGCTCTGACGCAATGGGTAAATCGATAGCGAAGGTGCTCCGGACGGATACCAGTACGGGGGTCGGCTGTCGCGTATACGTAGACGTCGTAGTCACGCATGTAGTCCGCGTAGCCGTGAAAAACGAGGGCTTGGTCGAAGACATCTTCTAGCGCCTCGCGCAGTTCCTTGGCGTCCACCCCGATAGCCTGCACCAGCGCCGCATCACACGTCACGTGGATTCGGCCGAGCCGCACGAAACTCGGCATGATCGAGCGGACAAGCTGCATGATCGGTCGTTTCAGCCACGAGATTCGTGGCGACTGGTCCACTCCTCGATGTCCGTCCAGTACTCCCCAAAGGGATCGTTCGCAGGGCGAGGAATCGCGATTGCACGAGAGACCTCATCGCCCGGCGCAAGGTCCCACGCGACGAGGGTCGCGAGGGCGTTGACGATCGACTCGCGTGCCGTGCCATCGCTTTCGACTGCCAGAGCATCGACAAGCGCCTGCGTGATCCGACGAGCCTGGGGTTCTGTGTAGGAGTGTTGCCCCCCAGTCGGACACCCCGTCCGTCGCCTCATCGGCGGCCAGGGCACGCGTTGCGCTGTCAGTCGAACGGAGCCGCTCAGAGTAGGCCTCAACGTCGGCGTCGTTGTACATGAAGTGACCATAGATCGCCGGGCGACCCGACGGACTCAGCACACGCTCATCGGCTAGATCTGAACGTCCGCACATCGGCATGGTCGTGCTTCACCCTCGGCGGCAGATGAGTGCTCATCCGCGGCGGAACACTCGGCGCAGCCAGGTCTCCTTGGGCGGCGCCTTGTGTGCAGCGGGCAGCAGCTGTTCGACCTGCGGGTCGTAGCAGACCAAACCTTGCTCCTTCGCAATGCTCGCTACTACATCCCTCGCGTACTCGGCTCCCTGGAACGTCATGGGTAGGCAGATGAAGTCGCCAACGGCCTCACTGATCAAAGGTGAGGACGCCCACGGGCACTCGTCACCAGAGTCCTCGTCAAGATCCGGGTATCGAGCGAGCGCGGCCTCGACGAAGGCACGGATGGTGGGAGTCGCTGGGGGCGGACGACCGGCCTGGTCTAGAGCGGCTTCGATCACATACATCCGGCGCTCGTACTCGGCGGCCGCAGCCGCCGGGCTCGCCGGCGCAGATCCTTCCCACATGGCCAAGTCATATGTCATGAAGCGATCCTGGCAGAGGCCTCGATCTGGACACGGCCCGGAGCCGTCAACCCGGCACGACAGCGCGCGGATTGCGGCAGATCAGTGCGAGTTCGTACTCAGTCGGGGAATGAGCGTTCCTCGACAAGCCCAGCGATGAAGTCCTGGAACGTGTCGGCCAGCTGGGTAACGGCATACCCGAGCTCTTGGTCGACGTGCACGACGCACGGATCGCCCGTAGCTCTGCAGGTTCGGTAGTCGAGCGCGATCATGTCGTGGCCCGCTGACGGCGTATCGGCGAAGTAGACGCCGACGGCGGGAGAGCCCCACTCCTCAAGCCAGAGTCGCTGACCGTTTGAGCCGCACAGGCTCGACGGCGCTGTGCGTCCGATGGCGAAGATTCCGGTGACTCCAACGTGGTTGTCAGCCCAGGACGTCGGCCTCGCCGTTGGATGAGCATCTCGCCGCAGAAGGCCACCGTTGTGTCTACGGGCAAGATCGACATACGCCGAAGGGAGGCGATACCCCAGCTCCGATTCGATTGACCTCACGTCGTCGTCCGACGGCGGCGCTTCGTGGTACTCGGATGCCTCCACCGCATCGGCGTCCCATAGATCGGCAAACACATCGGGCGAGCCGTACTCCATGGAGCCAAGGTAGCGGCATACATGCGTCCGGATCTCGGCAGATCCGTGCGTTGGTCGCTCGGCAGGGTGGTCAGCAGGCGCCTAGGCATGTCGCGCATCATCTGGCAGAGATCTGTCGCAGATCTGCTGTCGGAGCACCGGCGTAGGACGCCGTGTGCCCTGTGCCACCTGCTGCTTGACCTGGCGGGTTCAACGATCAGCGCAGCGACCTCGGTGATGGGTGTCACGGTAGCGGAGCTGTCGACGCGCCGGGTTAGGAAGGCTGTGTCGGTGAGAATGCACCTGGCACGTCCTGTAGCCGGTGGTGGAGCAACGATTGGACGCGTGCGGGCGGTTCTGGCTGCTGCGGCTGGTGTGTCGCGCCAGTCGGTGCATTCATGGCTGGCTAAGAACTGGTCCGTTCCTCGGCCAAGATCGATGTGCCAGCCGTCTGTCCATTCACGGCCAGCTCGGTCGAAACCTGGATCGCACAGCTCCTCCGGACGGTAGAAACAGCAAGCCACACGTAGGGCGAGTACGCGCCGGAGTGTCGACTCGCAGTGCGCTGGGGACGCCGGCTGCGCAGGTCGCGCGAGGGTACGTCGAGGAGATCCCAGACCATGAACTGCTCGAACTGCTCGTCACCACTCCCACCGGAAGCGCTGGTGTGTCCGGCGTGCGGGACGTCGACGTTGGCCGAACCGGCCAGACCTGTCTCCTTGGAGTCCGTCCGGACGCTTGGCGTGACCCTGCAGATCATGCTTGCCGCCTGCCTGGCGCTGGCGGTGGCCGATGCCGTCTTGGCGGCGGTGATGGCGTGGTCGTTCGGTGTCGATGACTCGCTTTCCTCCGACATGGCGGCAGCGCCCGTCATCTACACAGTCGCCGCCGGTGTCGTAGGACTCGGGTACGCCCTGGCAATCGTCACCAGCGCCGTCCTCTTCATCATCTGGATGTTCCGCGCCCGGCACAACGCTGAGGTGCTGTGCAAGGCTCGCCATCGTCGTGCGCGGGGGTGGATCATTGCGGGCTGGATCGTCCCGATCGTCAGTCTGTGGTTTCCCAAGCAGTTGATCGACGACATCTGGTTGGCGAGTGATCCGTCCACACCACCCGAACGCGCGACCGTTCAGGGCCTGCCGAGGCCCCCTCTGGTCTTCGCCTGGTGGGTGAGTCTCCTCGTGTCCACGGGGTTCGACCAGATTGCCTTCCGCATCTGGATGGACGAGTCGGTTGATGCGCAGAAGCTCAGCACGACCCTCGGGCTGGTGTCCGCGCCACTGTTCGTCCTCGCCGGCATCCTCGCCATCCTCGTGGTCGGTCGAATCACGACCTTCCAGGTGCAGAGGGGTAGCGACGCAACGGACTGGCGTACAGGCTCACCGCCCATCGCGCAGCCCACCTCGTGACGGACACCTCGGTCCGACGCTCAAGTGCCCACTGAACGTCACCAGCCCACGGCGCACCCCGGCGCACCGCTGGCGTTCGCGGCAGCCTTGAGCCAGCCGTCGCGATCCCGACGTACGACGGCTTTTCTTGCTCCTCCCAGGAGGCAAGATCGCGGACCGGCCTGGGCCGACGGCGTGGCTCCGGCCGAGCGCATTCCGCGCAACCACCCGTTTCCAGCCGCAAATCACTGCACACGGCTGGACGTGTGGGCGTCCATCGCCGGAGTCGAGGCGGGTGTTGAACGCGGCAGCCTCGTCCTGCCACTGCGTGGTCAGCCGGGTGATGGTAGCCGCCGACAGGCCCGCACCGGTGCCGAGGAACTGCTCGAGCGCGGGTGCGAAGTCACTGCTGGACAGGCCGTGCAGATACAGCAGCGGCAGTACCTCTGCGACCTTGGGCGACTTACGCGACCAGGCCGGCAGGATCGCTGAGGAGAACCTCTTCCGCTCACCAGTCTGCTCGTCGACGCGCTTGTCGTTGACCCGCGGCGCACGCACCGTAATAGCTCCAGCGGCGGTGGTCACCTCCCGTTCGGCGTGATAGCCGTTACGGACCACCAGCCGGTGACCGTTCTCGTCGAGCTCACCGCTGTGGGCCTCGATGTAGGCGGCAACCTCAGCCTGCAACGCCGCCGCCAGCATCCGCCTCGCACCATCCTGCACGATCTCATCCAGCAACGACCCGCCGACCGAGCCGCCCGCGTTGGACCCTTCATCGTCGTGGACTACCAGGTGAAACACCCCCCAGATCATGGACAACAGGGGCAGCCAGTCATGCCTGAACCAGTGGCCTGCCGCCCCAACCTGGAGCCACGGAGAAGGTGACGGGGGTGATCATCACGCGGCACGCTCCGGACCGTTCCAGCCCGAACGCATCGGGTGTCCGAGTCAGCGCCTCAGCCGTCCACTGCGGCGCGTACGGATGCGGCTCACCAGGCGAACCCGTCCGGGCTCCCTGAAGGCCTGTCTCGCTCAGCTGGTGATGAGCACAGAGCCGTACATCGCCGGCACGGTCAGGGTCAGTTCATCGTCGGTCGGAGTGACCGACTGCCCGGTCATTGCGTCGGTGTATGGCTTGTCGCCATAACCCCGCGGCAGTTCGACGGTGACCTGCTGTGTCGTCGTCGAATTGTTGAAGGCAGTAATCGCCCGGGTCCCCCTGTGTTTCCGGGTGAGGACGATGACCTTGTCGTCGAGGTGGACCGGTGCGTCGATGGAGCCTCGCCGGAGCACCGCGTGCTGGTTGCGCAGGCTGATCAGCTGCTGGACATCGGTCAGCATCACCGTGTCGGGGTCGCCGCCCTCGTCCGCCCAGGGATAGGTGGCCCGGTTGAACGGGTCGGCACCGCCAGTAACGCCGACCTCGTCGCCGTAGAACACCGCCGGCGATCCGGGGAAGGTCATCTGGAACAGTACGGCGAGCCGATAGCGCTGTTTGGCCTCGGCGATCTGTTCCGGGCTGCTGGTCTCGGTGTACCCCAACTGGTACAGCGTCCGTGCCGAGTCGTGGGTGGACAGCAGATTCATCAGGGCGTAGAAGGCCTGCGGCGGGTACGACTCGCGGATCATTTCGATGCTCTGGTAAGTCTCCGCGGCGCTGCGGCCGTCGGCATAGTCGATCACCGCGTTGCGGAAGATGTAGTTCATCGTGGAGTCGAAGGTGTCTCCGAGGAAGTACTTAGAGGCGTCGAACCAAGTCTCGGCCAGGGTGAGTGCGTCGGGACGGTGTGACTTCACCGAGCTCCGCCACTCCCGCCAGAACTGGTCGCTAACCCACGGGGTCACATCCATCCGCCAGCCGTCCGTCCCTCGATCGAGCCAGGTCTTCATCACTGAGTCGGGCTCGCGGAACGCGAAGTCGGAGAAGCTGTCGGACTCGGTCAGCTCGGGCAGCGTCGAGATACCCACCCAGCCGGCATACTGGTCGTCAGGGTCGGTTGCGTCGGGGACGAACGTGTACCAGTCGGCCCACGGCGAGTCGGGCTGGATCGTCTCGTTCTCGAACGCTCCGTTGCCGGGGTAGTTGGCGTACCGGTCGAAATACACCGAATCGCTGCCGGTGTGGTTCAGCGACGTGTCCAGGATGACTCTGATTCCGTGCGCCTCGGCCTGTTCGGTCAGCCGGGTCAGGTCGGCGTTGCTGCCGAGGTTGTCGTCGATGTTCAGATAATCGGCGGTGTCGTACTTGTGGTTGCTGCCGGCCTCGAAGATGGGATTGATGTACAGCGTGTTGACCCCGAGCGTCTCCATATAGCCGAGCTTGTCGATGATGCCGGCGAGGTCGCCGCCGAAGAAGTCGTTGTTGAACTGATCGTCGTCTCCTGTCGAACCGTCCGCGTCGCCGGGGACGTACGGGGTGTCGAGCCAGTCGGAATGGACCTCGACCGGGCCATCAAGGTAGGTGTCGGTGCCCACCTCGGGGTCGTTGCCGGGATCGCCGTTCCGGAACCGCTCCGGGAAGATGTAGTAGTAGACGGCGTCCTTCGCCCAACCCGGCACGCGATAGTCGCGGCTGTACACCGTCTGCCGATACGGCCGAACCCGCGTGGGGTCGTCGGACAGGAATGCGATCTCCCCGAGGCCGAACGAGCCGCGCTCAGTGGTCCAGTAAATGGGATCGTTGTTGTTCTGATAGACGTACCCGACTCCGTTGATGGAGAGCTCGAAGTGGTAGCCGTAGACGTTCTCCTGACCGAACCGGTACGCAGCACTCCACCGGTCGACCTCACCGTCACGGGTTCGCTCCATCGGCACCCGGACCGGGTCGAGGTATTCGATGACGTCCTGATTCCCCTCCAGCCGCCGGGTCTGCACGACGAGAGTCGCCGAGTCCACACCCGGCGGGGCCTCGAACGCGAAACGCGCGTTCGTACCCGCCGGCACGGCGCCGTACGGTGCCTTGAAGTCGCGATCGCGAGAGTCGTACCTCACCTGCCGCGCCACGGTGTCGGTCACCGGAACAGGTAGCCCGGGATTGACCCAGGTCTGTTCGGTGATGGTGAGGGTGGGCTGCAGGTCCTCGCCCTCGAAACTCACCCGCAGCGTGTGCGGCCCGGTGAAGTCGAAGCGAAGGTCGGCGACGGATCCGACCTCGGCATCGGAGGACAGCGGGATCGGCTCATTGGGGTTGACGACGCCGCCGCTGTCATCGGCCGCGCCGAGGTGGGTCTCCGGCGATCCAATGGGGTCGAGGAGGGTGAACTCGTGCGTGCCCTGGAGATCAACATTGAGGTAGTAGCCGTCGCAGCTGTACAGGAAGTAGTCGGCGGCCTCCGGACTGAAGTCGTTGAAGTCGCCGCTGAGGCCGAGCAGCGCATCTCCCAGCGGGTTCTGCGGACAGGCGGTAATCGTCAGCGTTGGGGTCGTGATCGACTGGGAGACGTCCAGCACGACGGTCTGGGTGCCGCCGAACGCGTACGTCAGGTTGGCGCCCCGGAGCGCAAGCTCGAGTGGGACCCCGGTCTCAACCTGGCTTCCGGCCGCTCCGCCGCCGAAGTCCGCGTCGGCGGACCAGTCAGCGTCGGCGACCTTGAAATCACTGGTCCCGCTGAGGTTGACGGTCAGTTCGAAGCGGTTGCAGTTGTACGCGAACTGGTACGCGGGGTCAGCGGACCAGCCATTGAACCCGCCCTTGAGATAGATGGGCCGGTCCCCGAACGGGTTCTCCACACACCCGTTGTCGGCGGCCGATGGACTCGCCGTACCGGAGATCATCGCGATCGAACCGAACAACGTCGCCAGCGCGCCACACACCGCAACCAGCACCATGCGTCTGGACGTGCGCATACACAGCCTCCTTGCCATGTGCGCCCGGCTACGACGCCGCAAACCGTGGTGCCTGACCGGATCAATCCGCGCAGGAACGTTCCGACTCCAAGAATGCTCAAAGGGACGCGAGGAGCGCCGTTGGACGCCAGAGCCAGACCGAGGATCAGCACCATGGCCGAAACGGACCACCGCACTGAGTCTTCTCATGACGACCTTCCCCGCCGGAGGGAAGCCCAGAGGGCTCACCGAGTCTCACATCGCTACGTCGTACGTAAACGATTGCGTCACAGCATTGGGTACCTTCCAAGCCGTGTCAACCCTTGTCTCGATGGCAAGCTGTCAGATGTAGGTGTCGTCCCCGGATCGCTGGCCAGGGCCAAGGAATCCAAGTGGACGTAACATTACGTTGAGGGTACGGTGCGGAGCATGCCCGGTCGTCCAGCCGTCAACATGAAGGACCTGGCGCGGGAGGCCGGCGTTTCGGTCGCCTCGGTGTCACGGGCGTTGAGCGATGCCCCCGGCGTGTCCAGCTCGACCAGGCGCCGCATCAAGGAGCTGGCCGCCAGCATGTCGTATACGGTGTCGCCGGATGCTTCACGCCTTAAGCGAGGATCTAGGAACCGGGTTGCGGTCGTCGTGCGAGACATTGCGCATTGGGCCTACTCCTCGATGCTGCAGGGCATCATGGGAAGCCTTCGAAACGCAGACCTCGATGTCCTGCTGTACCAGGTACGTACAGAGCAGGAGCGTCGGCGATTCTTCGAACAGTTACCAGCCAGACGGCAGGTCGACGCTGTCATTGTGATCGCCTTTCCTATCAGCGACGAGGAAAGACAATGCCTCGAGCTGATGGATGCGGCCGTGGTGATCGCTGGAGGCAGGCTCGGCGACTACCCAAGTGTGCACATCGATGATGTGGCTGCGGCCCAGCAAGCGACCAACCATCTCATCCTCGCGGGGCACGAACGGATTGGCATGATCAACGCCGGAGGCGACTGGTCATTGCCCTACTCGCAACCCGCCGATCGTTTGCACGGCTTCACCACGGCAATGGAGGCCGCCGGACTCTCGGTCATCCCCGAGCTCATCGTCGAGGCCCCCTGGGGCCGCACCGGCGGCGCCGAAGGCATGAATCGGTTGCTCAGCATCGCACCACCCCCCACCGCTGTCTTCGCGTTCTCCGATGAGGTTGCCATCGGCGCCCTGCGCAGCCTGCGACGAGCCGCTGTGACCGTGCCCTCCGGCATGTCCGTGGTCGGGATCGACGACCATCCCATGGCCGAGCTCAGCGACCTGACGACCGTCCATCAGGCGGCAGAGGGACAAGGCGCCAGGGCCGGCCAACTCTTGCTGGACATCCTCGGCGACAACGCCGCTCCAGGTACCCAGATAACGACGCCCACCCACCTCGTCGTGCGTGGCACTACCGCACCACCCCGCCCGAAGCGGCCCCAGCCGGCCGACGATTCACCGCGCCACATCTACGCGTCAACTGAAATCGACAGGAAGTGGGGCTAGCGGTCGAAGCTGCCGTTAGTTACTTCGACCTGAAAAAGTCGGTGTGTTGATCATGGTGTGGCGGTGGTCTGGACGAGAGGATGGCCTCGACCCCTTGGGCTAGAAGGGATCGAGGCCATCTGTGTTTCGTACTGTAGGCGATCAGCCTTCGTTGTTCGAGTCCGCCTTACCGGAGGAGTTGCTGCGGCTTCCGGAGGAGCTGGCTCGGATAGATGGCTAGCTGGATGACCCGGCGTTCTTCGCGCCGTTGGTGTCGTTCTTTGACCCGCGCATCGGACGTCCCTCCACACCGATGGAGACCTACCTGCGGCTGATGTTCCTCAAGTTCCGGTACCGGTTGGGCTATGAGTCCCTGTGTCGGGAGGTCGCAGATTCGATTGCGTGGCGTCGTTTCTGCCGGATCCCGCTAGATGGGTCGGTGCCTCATCCAACGACCTTGATGAAGCTCACGACGCGGTGCGGCGCGACGGCGGTCGAGGGGCTGAACGAAGCGTTGCTGGCCAAGGCGGTGGACGGCAAGGTATTGCGCACGACCCGGTTGCGGGTGGACACCACGGTGGTGCCCGCCAACGTGGCGTACCCGACCGACTCGGGGCTGTTGGCCTGCTCGGTTCCGTCCCCGGGCTCGGCGGAGGGCGTGGTGGAGGGCGGGCGTGGGATTCCAACCCACGTGGCGAGGGGTTACCTCACCTAGCGGTTTTCAAGATCGGTAACGACCATGCCCTTGACCTGCGGCTTCTCGATATCAGTGCCCTTCGGCCGAGCGCATTCCCCGCGGGAGCTCGGCCAGGCCCTACTGGTTGACGGCCGGTCATCGACCCCGCTCAGCTGTTCGCCTATCTCAGGCCGGCGCGGAGTCGTCCCGGCTCACATGTCCATGGGTCTGCGGCGCGAGCAGCAATCGGTGGATCTGGTCCAGCTCGCGGACTATTTGCACACAGCGGCGCAGCAAACAGCTGTACGCCCGAAGTGGCCAACCCGCCACTGGGTGCTGCCGTTGGTCCTGCGCGGCGCGTCGTACCGCCTGGTCACGCAGTCAGTACCACGCGTGGATGACGTCCACGTGAGTTCCACGGACGCGCTGGACCACGAGGTGAACCTCGAAGCCGACATGCTCGCCAGGCGGCGGGCTTGATACCGACTGGAAATACGTCTTCTGCAGGTCATCGGCTCGGAATCCAACCTCTTTCGTCACCTCGAATGCCGGACTCGCTCGGGTTACGAACCCGACGACAGTCGCGAGGCCGAGGTCCGTCGGGCGGAAGTCTCGCCCGGTGATCCAGGCGATCGTGAATGGCTTGCCGAATGCCGCCATCGTGTAGCCCACCTGCGAAGCCGGTGCGTGGGCGAGAGCGCTCTGAGTGTCCTCCGTAGGCATCAAATGCAGCGCCAGCGGCGGCCCGGACACCTCGATGATGTCCAACCCGGAATGATTGGTGTGGAGAGGTGGAGGGAACTCGACCAGCTGCTGGAGGAGCCACTCTGGCGAGGAGAACAGAAAATCAGTGTCACCACCCGATCCGTACGCATCACGGTACGCCCGAGCACCTCGCCGCATCCCCCGCTCGATGACTTGGGTGGCGGATATAGCACGCGTGACGTCACGCCAGCCTAGGACGCAGTAGACTTCGACCTGGCTCGGCTGCGCGGCCTGGATCTGCCCATCCCAGCCAGCGAGCACCTTCGCCGTCTTGCTCTTCAGGTACTTGGCCAAGTACTCCGCGGGCGAGTCAATGATTCTCACCGCAGCCTCCTTGGCCCGACTCCAGCGTCGGTCGTCGGTTCTTCAGGCGTCACTCGTTCGACTCCCTTATGTGAGTGATGCCGAAGGCCTTGACCTGGCGGTACTTCTGCAGCTTGACCGCAAGATTAAAGGCGTCGTTGGGGACGAACTGGAAGATGTCGAGCCCGCGTCCGAGATTGATTCGCCATCCGGAATTGGCAACGATCGAGCGGTCGTGGATCGTGCCGTCGAACTTCACGTCCAGGGTAATGCCGGCAACTGCAGCAGCCTGCTTGACACGGAGCAGGAACTCCATCTGCTTCTGCACCTTCTCAGGTCCGTCGGTGCTCTCGCTCGTGACGAGCAGAACCTTCACCTCGTCGGCCGGATCCTTGACGAGCGCGAGCGACTCGATCAGCTCCATCAGGTTTCGCGCCTGGTGGAACTGTCGGATGTATGGGTCCGTGATCGTGATTTCGGTGGCTCCGCGCAAGTACGGCAGCAGCAAATTGTCGTAGGCGACGCCACGCTGGTTCTCTTGGAACTCGCGGTGGCCCTCCAAGAGGGGCACCGGCTTCGGCGCAGCGAGCTCGGCAGGCGGCGGCGCTGTCGCCGCCTCGCTCGCATGCGAGGACCCGCCGTCGGCACCAACGTAGCGGATCTGGTGGTAGTGCGTCGGGTACTCGTCCTCTTCGAGGGTCGTGACCGCGTGCCACTCGCTGGCCTTGTCGAGGTAGCCGAACTTCACGTCGGCCATCGTGGTGTCGATGCGCAGAATCTGATCCTTGACCCGCTTGCGCCCCTCGATGGCAAACCGAAGGATCTCCTCGATCTCGTCCTTCGTGGCCTCCCCGTGCGGGTAGATGATCTTCATCAGGCCCGAGAACGTCTTGTGGATGCCGTCGCGGTCACGCGTGGAGATGTCCGGCCCGAGCGCGAAGTGCTCCTGGTAGCGGTCGGAGTAGTCGGCGTTCCGCATCGACTTGAGCACTTCGGCGATGTAGTCGACGACGAACCCATACCCGTCCGAGAACATCTCGCCGCGGATGATGTCGACTTCCCAGCCTGGAATGTAGAAGTGCAGACGGTCGAGATAGGCCGAGTCGTGGTAGCACTCGGGCAGCTCGTCGAACAGGTCGGAGTGCTTGAGCATGTACGGCACGTTGTGGGACGTGTTGCCCACGAAGACCATCGATGCCTCGGCACCCAGCGTCTCCACACCTCGCGAGAACGACTTGTTCGCCATGTAGTTCTTCATGATGTCGACGAGTGCCTTGTCGGTGCGCTTCCTCTTGCCCGCGAACTCGTCGAAGGCCACGACGTCCCAGTAGCCGACCAGCCCGATGCGGCCGTTGGAGTTGTTGACGAAGAGCTTGGGAACCGTGACCTCGCCACCGGAGATCAGCATCCCGTGCGGTGAAAACTCCGAGAAGATGTGCGACTTGCCGGTGCCCTTCGGACCGAGCTCGACGAGATTGTAGTTCCGCTCGACGAACGGGATGAGCCGAACGAGCTGGATGAGCTTGGCGCGCCGGCCGAACAGCTCGGGGTTAAAGCCGATGGACTGGATCAGCAGATCGATCCACTCGTCCGTGGTGAACTCGCGCCTCGAGGACGTGTAGCTGCCGAAGTCGAAGTTGGAAAGTTGGATCGGCTTGAGAGAGCCGAGCTGCCACGGGACTACGCGGGCGTCGTCGAAGTGGAAGTAGTCGATGTCGCAGATGCACCAGACGCCACCGACGAGCAGCTTCGGGTGGGCATTGACCGTGGACGACTCGACGATAACGCCCTTGATCCCCAGGTTGGAGAACTCGGCCTCGTACCGGTCCTCCTTGTCGTTGAGTGTGACCGCGACCTTGTCGATGATCTTGTAGCGGCCACGCTCGCGGATGGTCGACTTCACGAGCTCGGACTGGTTCCGGTGGACGTAATGATCGGCAAGGATCTGGCGTACCGAGCCGATGCCGGCCTGGATTGTAGCCTCGTCGTCAGACGCGGCGTACTGACCGAGCAAGTACTCCAGGACGTACGACGGCACGATGGCGTTGCCCTTGACCGCCTTGACCAGATCCTTGCGAACCACGACGCCGGCGAAGTGTTGGTTGATCTTCTTGTCGAGGTCGGACTGCTCGGGTGTCTGGTCGTCGGTCGCCTCCGCCGCCAGGTCGTCGGGGAAGTCGTCGTCGATCACATGGAGATCGGTGTCTTCAGTCATGTCAGCCCGCTCTAGAAGTCGAAGTCCGATGTAAACGAGCGCTTGAGGGTGTAGATCGCCTTCTCGTAGACCCGCCACTGGTTCGTGTTGTGGATGCGCTCTTCCAGGCGGAGCTCGACGGCGCGGTTGTTGTAGTTATTCGCGTCCTTGTTGAGCAACAACTGGATGCTCTGGTAGCGGTCGCGCTGCTCGGCCGAGGTCGAGTCGAAAGTGAGCTCGGGCTGGGGGTCGTTGGAGATGAGGATCCCGTCGACATAGAGCCCGGCACGCAATACCCGGGCCTGCACTTTGTCGCTGACTGGCTCGGACTGGAACAGCTTCACGACGAGCTGGCCGGTCGTGATCTTGTCGGTGTCGGGCAGCACCTTGACGTTGACCAGCCGGATATCGCTCTTGCGCTTCTTGTTGACCGCGAGCACCGGTACGACGACCTCCTGCAAGGTCGCTCCCCCGTGTACGAAGCGTGTTCCCCCGCCCGGTAGGCGGAGCCGGTGGATCGACTTGGGGATCTGCACTTCGATGTCGCTGTCGAGGTCGAGCTGGACCCCATTGAACGTGGTGAACGCGGAATCGACCTTGAGTCCGTGACCAAGGACGTAGCGCTTGCTCTTGACCAGGATCTTGTCGCCGTGTGGCGCCTCAGAGAGGAAGAACTGCTGGGGCAGCTCGTCGTCTTGGAACAGGAAGCCATGGTCGGCGGTGACGAAAATGTTGGTTGCGTTTGCATTCGCCGCCTTCTTCACCAAGTCCACCAGCTCGCTGAGCGCCTGCTCAGCCGCCTCAAACACGCGCCGCTCAGTGCCCTGCTTGTCACCGGTGGCGTCGATGACGTCGTGGTACACGTACAAGACGCGGTTGTTCTTGAACAGCTCACGCCGTTCCTCAGGGCTCAGCGCCTTGAAGTCCTCGGCCTGGACCGCCATCCCGCCGACCGTCTCCAGGATCTTCTTGCGAAATGCGGTCCCGTTAGTCGGCTGGTCGTCAGCCAAAACAGTCTTGCCGTCCGGCGAGTGCTTGAGCGTCCGGTGCGGCAAGAGGGCCGCCATCCCCAGCTGGGTGTAGCTGGGCAGGACTCCAAGAACAGCCTCGAGCTCTGCGTCGAATCGGTCCTCCTGCCGGATGCGTGAGCCCAACTCCTCGGCGACCTCGTAGCGGAGCGCGTCGGAGACGATGACGACCGCCTTCTTGTCTTCGCGGACCAGCTGCTCAACGTAGTCGCCATAGAACCTTCTCTGCGGTCTCACGGTGGCGGAGCGCCAGGACTCGGCCTCATCGACCTGCTTCTGCCACGCGTTGCCCAGCTCGTAAACGAACTTGTTGGTGTAGCGCTTCTCGACCTGCTCGCGCAGCGGGTCGAGTGGGTGCGGTCCCTCGAAGGTTCGGCGGGCGTAGGTGAACTGGCGGTAGAGCTGGTCGATGCGGAACCACTCGGTGCGGTAACGCTCAAACGCGTCGTCGAACGTCGAGAACGTGAAGTCGATCGTGCTCAACTCCGACAACAGGTCTGCAGCGGCTCCGATGGCGGTGTAGAGCTGCCGATAGCCGTCGATCCACACACTGCTTTGACGGGCACGGACCACCCCGGCTACCTCACGGGCGGTGACTGTCTGATCCATTACGGCGCGCGCGAGGTCCGCGATGATCTTGCGATCGGTCTCCTCGAACAGGTCGTCGGCTTCCAGCTCGCGGAACCCGACTTCCTCGATACTTGCCTTGTAGTCGAGGTCGGCGGACGCGCGCCTGGCCAGAGTCGAGAGTGCCTGCTGGCTGCGACGGTCGTTGCGGAAGCTTGCAAAGTCCAGCTGGATGTTCTGGAGTCCACCTGGGCGGTCGGACCTAAAACCATCGATGGCCTTGCGGAAGATCCAGAGAACGAGGTCGTCAATGCTCGGCGAGGTCGCCTCGTAGCCGTAGATCGAGGCGACGCCTCGCCAGTAGAAGTCGTCCAGGCCATAGTCGACAAACGCGTCGTACTTGATGCGCAGGCCCTTGGCGTTCTCGATGAGCAGCGTCCGGGTGATCTCAAGAAGACTGTGCTCCTTCTGGCCGAGCACAACGGCAGACATCTTGGCTCGAAGCCGGGCTCCGTCATCGTCAGGCGTCAGCAGCGCCTTGAGGCTCTGGACGCGCTTACTCGCGTTGAAGAACTTCTCATGAGCATGCACCACTTCGTCGATGCCCTCCGCGCTTAGACCGAGATCCTGCGACACGAGCGAGCTTCGGTCGGCAGTGAACACGCCGTAGGCCAGCTCGAGATCGAGGAGCCAGTTGCTTGTGCCGGCGGGCGGCTGACCGGTGCGGTAAACGACGAACTTGTCGTCAGGCTGCTGGTGGAGCAACCGGTGCTTGATGGCGTACTCGTCATTGGCGACAAACAGGGTCGTCACGCCCGGCAAGTCGAGGCCGTCGAGGTCGGAGGCGTACTGACCGTGAGGGTCGTGCCAGAACACGACGCGGTGGTCGTTGAAGCGCCGCTCAAGGTGCGGCTTCACGGCGGCGAGTTCGGTCATCCGCTCGCCTCCAGGCCGGGGATCTTCTTCAGGGCCGCTCCCAGCTTGGGGTAGTGGCGTCCACACCGTTGTGAAGGTCGTATCAGCACATCCTGGAGCACGCCCAAGTCACTCACTGCTCAAACCCTTCCTCCCCGAAGGCACACCCGCATAACGAAGAGGATTGGTCGGCCACGACCACGCCTCGACATCCCTTCTTTTCGCCTCGAGCCCAATGTCACTCAATGCCGCGCCGAAACGGAGGTAATTGACCAAGACACCATCGTCGAGATCCACTGGAAGCCCTCTCTGCGCCAGCGGGTAGAGCGTCTCGCGCTCGTAATCACGCAACTCGACCAGCATCTTGCGAACCTGGTCTGCCTCCTTCTGAGCCGCTGCCGACTCCCGCGCGCTTGCACTCGACAGTCCGGCGGCAACGCGCTCATGGTGGTCGAGATGCGCCTCAAGCTTGATCTCGAATGCCCGCAGGTACTCGTTGAGCACGGTCGACACTGTCGATGGCGTGTAGCGATGTATGTAGATCAGCGCGTTGAACGAGCCATTCGGGCTGGAGAACAGCCAGTAGATCGGACGCTTCCTGTAGCGCTGGACGTGGTCCTTGTAGAAGGACTTCACGAAGTAGTCGCGTAGGTTCTTAACACCGAGAGACTCAGTGACGAACCCCAGGTTCTCCTCGAACTGCTGCTCCCCGAACGCGGCGCGTAGGAACTGGCGGAACCGATCGACGACATCGTCCTCGAACCAGTCGCCGTCCACGATGGGGATCACATTGTCGGCGTCCGGCATGAACGTCGGTGAGGGCACCTTCGCGAGGTAATCCTGCAATGTCGCACCCTGGTCGGCGAGCATCAGTCCCTGCGCGTCGAGGCTGTAGCGGCCGAACATGCAGCCCACGGCGTAGGAGATCAGCTCCTTCACCGCATCTTCCGTGGCGAGAACCCGTCGAGCTTGGGCCGACTTCCCTGGCCATCGAAACGCCGTGTTCCGAGAGAGTGATACACGCTCTAGCGGAACTCTATTCGGAACCTCGTTCTCAAGTTCGAACATGCGCGAGACTGCCACGTTGTTATCGATCTCGCGGCGCTGCTGATCCAGCGACAGCTCAGCCCAACCTGTCAATGCTTGGCCCACAACGTCTGCGAGGGATCCGCCAACAGCTCGGTGCGTTGAGACAACGACGTTCTCTCGGAAGCTCCATGACGTCTCAAATGAATCCCAGTCCACCTTGGAGGTCTCAACAAGTGCTTCCACGCGAGACGTATCCTCACTAGAACTCAAGCTCAGAACTGGAAGCGAGGCAATCTGCCCGATCTCGAAGTTAAGTGTCGGCGCTATCGCTGTAAGCAACACATGCGCCATCTGCGAGTTGCCTGCGGCGAGTATGTTCAGACGCTCTTGATACGAGGAAAATACTGGCGTACCAGCTACATCGAACACGAAACCTTGCGGATATAGCCTAAATGCTGGAGCGCCACTGCTGACCTTAGACCAGGATACCGATGGCATGAAGTAATACTCGCGCGAGGGCAATTTGTTCCCATGAGTCTCGAGGACCCTATAGGTCTCACGATCGAACGCTATGACATACTCTTGGTTTCCGTACCACTTCCTGAATGAGCCGCCTTTATTTAGACCAACCCACTTTTTCCCGCCTTCATGCAGTTCAATGGTCGACGACGCGGCGTACTCACTGGCGCACCTCGACACTTCGTACCAAAGGCGCGCAAACCTGTTGACATCGCCTCCATGCATTCCTGCCTTGGGCGCTCCAATCGTCCCGAGCGGTTTACCCACAGAGAACGCCGCTCGCATAGCAGCAGACAGCCAGTAAACGATTGGGGAACCAGGGATGGCCTTGAAGTCTTCCGTCCTCTCGACATAAAAACCTTCGTGCCTAGTTCGCTTTTCAAGGGCAACGCCAAGCGCGGCCCTTTTAGCACGCTCAGACTCGCCGTCGATCAAACGAATGAATGTACCCAAGCGCCGCGGGTCGCCGTCTCGCTCAACCACAAACGCCGTAGCTGAGACCACCTCTCCGCCGATCTGATCGAATGCTCTAGCTCCGAGGTGGAGCATTGACGTAACGGCGTCCTCGCGGAGGACTGCGGCGCGCATTTTCTCGTACGACGCGATGAACATCCACGACTGCATGGTGATCATCGAGACTGTGCCACCACTCGCGGCAAACTCCCGACAACGCAGGATAAAGGACGCGAAAAGATCGGACTTTCCTTCGGGATATGACGTCTTGAGGAATTTGGCGAGTTCCGCTCCCATGGCACCGCTGCCCATGTAGGGCGGATTAGCGATCGCGACTGCGTACTGACGGGCGAGAACCTCGGCCTGCGTCACTGCCCGTTTCGCCCAATCAAGTGCGTCGGCACGGAGCATGTCTCCTTCGTCGTCGAGCGTTTCGAGATGACCTGCGAGCCGCATAGTGATGTCGGGGTCGGGCTGAATGAGGGAACCGAAGGTGTCGGCCTCGGCAAACTGGTTCCAGAACGCCTCCTCCGCGTGACGGTCGCCGTCGGTGGTAACGAGATAGTCCAGCTCATCCGGGGTGAAGGAGATCGGGTCGAGTACGTGCATGCTCGCCTGGACTGGCTTGTTGAAGAAGGTCCGTTGCCGGGCGCGGGCCTTCATCGTCAGTGCGAACGCGGCCAATGCCCCAGCGCGGGGGTCGATCTCGGTGCCGTAGAGGTTGTGGGTGAGGATCAGGCCGGGGATCTCGGATGGTGCATACCCCTGCTCTTCGTAGATCGCGTAGAGCAGGTCGAAGGCGTAGGTGAGCATGTGACCCGACCCGCAGGCCGGGTCGATCACCGTCAGTTTCTCGGGGCTGGTGATCTTGAGGAAGTCGGTCTCCTCGTCGACCGGGGCGATGTAGTAGTCCATCTGGTCGACCAGGCGGGACTCGGGGTGGTTGAGCATCCACAGGCGGCCGACGGAGTTCTCGACGAGATACCGGACGATCCAGTGCGGGGTGAATAGCTGGGTGGCGGCGGGAATCTCGGCGGCGCCGGCCTTCTTGTTCCTCTTGAACCCGGCGAAGACCTCAGCCTTCCGCTCCGCGATGTAGAACTGATAGAGCCAGCCGATGACCTCGACGTCCCTGCACACGTCCTCGGTCATCACCTTGACGGCGCGGTTGGGAACCGAGTCGTCGGCGAGCAGGTTGGCCGGGATGAGGAGTTCGGTGAAGTCGCCTTCGCGCTCGAACATGAACGACATGGCTCTGTTCCAGTAGCGGCAGTAGTCCGCCAGCAGGTGCGCGTACGCCTCGCCCTGTGGGTCAACACTGGCGAGCGTGCCATCGAGCAACCCGAACACAGCCTTGCGCGTGGCGTCGCTGACGACCTCTGCGTCGATCACTCCGCGCTTGGCCTCAGCAAGGACTTCGGGCTGACCGGCCTGGACTCCCGCCTGCGGGGAGACCACGCCGATTCCGGTGTAAGCATTCGCGTCCATGAACCGGAGGGCGATGATCCGGTTGAACCAGGTGTAGGCGACCTTGTCCGCGACCGCTGCACGGCCCTTGTCTCCGCCACCGGCAGCCGTGACTGCTTTCTCCAAGGCGGCAACCGCCTTCGCCTGCTCCACTCGCTCTGACGATCCGGGCGCCAGCACCGCGGTGATGCGCGCGGTGACCTCGCGGATGAGCTCCTTGCGAGCCCAGGTCGCGAAGTTCTTAAGCGGTGCGGTTTCCATCAGAGGGTGATTCGCTTTCCGTCGTCGAGGGTCTGGATGAGCGCGCTGCGCAGTGCGGCGAGGTAGTTGTCGACGTCCTCCTCGGACTCGAGAACGCCCGAAGCACCCGGAACAGCGATCGTCTTCACAGACACTGTCTGCTTCGCGGGCGCGGGCTCAGGGTCCGGCTCTATTGGCGAGGCAGCGAGCAGGTCCAGCAAGCTCGGGTAATCACTCGCCTCGAAGTTCGAGCCGATCTGGAGGATGAGCGCAACCTGGCTCTCGGTAGCGACGCGGGAGAGCGTCTGGTCGATGCGTTGCGTCACCCGCTGCTGCGCCCGTTGCGTTGCGTTGGTGTAGTAAGTGCCGCCGAGCAGATCGTTCCTTCGCCCCTCGATGGCTGACGTCACCGCCGCTCGGTTCGTGGTAACGACGTCGTAAATCTGGCTGCGAAGGTGCTCGGTTGCCTGCTTGAGCTGGGCCATCTTGTTACCGCGAAACGCGTTTGGGTCCGCGAGAGCGCTCTTGATCGGCTCGTCGCTGCCCGGCGGCAGGTAGCTGAGGTTGCTGCCGTGGGTCGAAAGGAGAGTCGCCGCCTCATCGTAGATCGACCTCTGCGCTCCGCTCAGGAACGACTGGATGTGGTCGACCAGGTTCTCCTTGGCTTCCAGCAGGTCGTCACCGAGGCTGAAGCCACTGAGGTACCAGTCGTCGGGCTTGCCCACGACCTGTTCGAGGAGGCTGATGGGGCCGCTGAGCTGCTCGACAAACGCGTACTTCGAGCCGCTGATCGTCGCCTTCAGCTCATCGAGCTTGCCCTTCAGCTTGTCTGCCCCATGGCGAGCAAGCTCCAGCGGATCCTTCGGGGCGTTACCCTCGTCGAAGAAGTCGGTGCAGAACTTGCGGAAAGCGGCAACATTGCGCTCGTCGAAGGTCTTTTGCGGCGCGATGATCTGGTGGCCGTGCTTCTGTGTGTTCCGCAGGGCGTTCGGCAGTTCACTGCGCTTGAGAACGTTGCCGTCCATAGTCAGGGTGATCTTGGACCTGCCAATCAGTGCGGCCACGACGACCTCGATGGATCCGAGGTCCCATCCGTAGGGCTTGGCTTGAAACGTGTCGACGATCGTCTTGACCGTCACCTGCTCACCCTGCCCGTGCTTCCGCAGAATGGTCGAGAGCACATCCTCCGATGCTTGGTGAATCTTGTGGAGCGGATCGGCGTATGGTCCCTCGGGGTTGACTGCCTCGGAGACTTGCTGCTCGCTGTAGGTCATCCTTCCGAGCAGTTTGAGCTGGGTGTAGGTGCGATCGACGAGCGCTTGGAAGCCCTCGATCACCCGGGCGACAGCATCGGTCGAGGCTGCCGAGACATCGGCGGCGTTGTGTACGAGCGCTGCCTTGCCAACGGCAGTCCGAAGCCGCTGAACGATCTCCCTCTCGCGCTCGCGGTTCAGAGTGGCCTTCGACTGAAGGATCTGCTCCTCGATCGCTGATAGTGAAGTGGTCCTCTTGCGCTTGGTGTACTTGTCGGTCTTGAGCAGCAGACGGAGGTCCGAGAGCAGGCGGTCGTCCGGGTCGAGGATGACCCGGAGTTCGTCCTTGCCCGCGCCTTGCATCCGGATCTGCTCAGGCTCGTACGGGTACTCCGGGGTGATGAAGTGGATCGAGAGTTCCTTTTGCGGGCCGTGGACCTGGTCATCGAGCTTGAAGCCGAACGGGAAGTCCTGGCCGTTCTTGGCGTACCTGATCCTGTTCGTCTTGATCACGTCGCCGGACATGATCTTGAAGAGCTGGGCGCTGACCTCGGAGGCGTCGATGTCGACGTTCTTGATCTCCTCCTCGATCACTTGCTCTTCGTTGGTCAGGTATTCGTAGACGTTGCCGTTGCGCTGGATGTAGGTCTGCCGCTCCAGCTCTGTAAGCGCCTCCTTGACGTCCTCGGCGAGCGCGGGCAAGTCGAGGCCGAACCGGTCGTAGACGAGCACGGTCAGGTTGCGCGGGGTGGCCTGGAAGCTGTCGACGTACTTCACGAGGAAGAGCGCTTTGAGGAGCCGGATGGCGAGCTGGTTGTCCAGGTTGCGCTCGGCGACGTCGATGGAACGCTGCGCGGCGGACTTGAGGGAGGCTCGGATGCCGGCGAACATGTGGTCGAAGGTGGCCAACGTGCCGACCTCGACGCCGCCGATGTCCTTGGCAACCTGCTGGACGACACCGAGCATCGACCGCTCACCAACGGAGCTGTTGCGTCCCTCGAAGACGTTGTGGTCTGAGATACCCTCGATCGCCGCCTGAAACAGCGGGAATTGGTAGCTGACGAACGGGTAGGTGCCGACGAAGTGTGCCTCGTCGGTGTAGTTGCGGTAGGTCTTTGCGCCATCGACGAAGTCGAAAAGCGTCTTGAAGTTGGCCGACTCGACGGCGTAGATCGCTTGGAGTGCCGTCTCGCTGGTACCGTTCTTCGCCAGCAGGCGCTTGCGGATGACTTCCTCGACGTCCGCGCTGGTGAGCTTCACGCGGGTCTTGAAGCGGGCCTGGATTTTGGAGAAGTCGTTGCCCTGCTGCCTAGTGCGGTCGCCGACGACCTTGTCCATGTCCTCCTGCGAGGTCACGAACACCCATGCGCGGCCTTGGCACCTGGTATTGAGGCTCTCGGCGATGGTCTGGAGGTTGAGCATCAGGTGGGTGTTGGAGCCGATGAACTGGCCGACCTCGTCGACGTAGAAGTTGAGGCGGTAGCCGGCGTCCTGCTTGTCCAGCCAGGCCTTGACCTCGCCTGCGAAGTCTTCGATCGACACGGAGTACTCGTTGCGGTACTTAGTGAGAATGTTGGTGGGGGCGCCGTCGTGCCCGGCAATCTCTGCGTAGGCCCTCGCAACGTTGGCCTCTTCGAGCACGCCTTCCTCACGGCCCTGACTCCAACTGCGACCCGAGATGCGCGTGTACGCCTTCTTGAAGGCGTCGTACTGGCCACGGTTGTCGAGGTCACGCTCGAAGCGAGCGACGTGACCCTGGTTCCCGTAGTAGCCGCGGCTCTCGTCGAAGACCTTGACGAACACCTTGAGCAGGGCGTCGATCTGGTCCTTGGATATGAGGGTGGCCTTCTGGTCGATGTTAAACAGCAGGCTCTTCGCCGGGACTCGCTCCGCCTTAGTGAGGAGAGCGGGCAGAAAGGCGCCAGTGGACTTGGAGCGGAAGCTCTCGGAGACCTGTGCCCGGTCGAACTCCTGGCCCTCGACATCGCCGAGGAGGTGGGCGAGCATCTTCAGGAGATGCGACTTACCGGAGCCGAAGAAGCCGGAGATCCACACGCCGTTGGCGTTCGTGTAGTTGGTGTATGCCTCCAACAGAAGTTCAAGACCCTTGGCCGCCTCGTTGGTGAGGACGTACTCGTCGACCTCGGTGCCCAGGTGTGCCGTGTCGTCGGCCTTGATGACGCCCTCGATGGGGCGCTGCACGTCCTTGGCAAAGATGTCGTTCAGCTTCATCGGGTCACGCTTCCTGTTCCAAGATGTTCTTGGCTCGGTAGTACTGGTCGTCCTTGAGTCGCCCGAAGAGCACGAGTGATGAGCCGAGCGTGTCGGACTGCTCGTACCGGCCGGGGAAGAACATGAGCATGGGCTTGCCCGTCACGACGCTCTGGAGGTTGTTGAGCACGTTATGTGACCGGATGTACGGAAAGACCTCGCCGATGCCGGTGAGGAAGAGGATGTCGAAGGCGCCGTCCTCGATCTTGGCGCGGATCGCGGGAGCGATGTGGATCTGCGGGTCGAGCATGCTTTGGAGCAGGTCGCGGAAGTCGTTCTTGTCATGGTCGGGCTCAGCGGCGAGCACCCGCTCCCAGGCGCCGCGTTCCTTGAGGAGCTCGACTGAGAGGTCATAGAGATTGACCTCGCGAACATTGATGCCCTTCTGGCTCAGCTTGTTCTTGATCCGCTTCTTGGCCTGCGCGACGACACGGGCGTCCTCCGGCGCATACGGATAGATAAAGAAGGGCACCTCGTTGCTGAGACCCTCCATTTGGAGGAATCGCTTCCCGCTGAGCACAGTGAACAGGTGCTCCTCTTGCTTGGTAAGGTCAACACGGTTCATCTCGCGCTATCTCCGGTCGGGAAGAAGCGGATGTCACTCGGCGTACGGGCCGACAGCGCGTCCGAGACGCGGGTTGACAGCACCGCCTGGAGGATGCAGTAATCCTCGGAGAGGAGCCCCGCCTCGACGAGCATGCGGAAGATGTTGGACCGGAGCCTGCGCAGAGTGGAGTCCTTGAGGTTAGCGAGTTCGTCGTGCCAGAGCGCCTTGCCACGCAGGAAGCTGTCGAAGTCCTCGTAGCCGAGCGTGGCTGCCAGCAAGAGAAACCGTTCGCGAACGACTTCCTCGGCAAACTCGCCGATGAGGTTGTAGTGACGGCAGGCAGCAACCCACAGCAGGTGGGAACGCTCAGTCGCTGTGGCATCTACAAGGAGCCTGATCTCGTCATTGGTGAGCGCAGCAAGGCGCTGGACAACCTCACGTGCGAGACGGCGTCCGGACGCCACCGTGCGGGCTTGCATGAGATTGTTGTCTTCGATCACGGCGCGCACCTTGTGCCAGTCACGTTCTCCTAGGTACAGCGGTGCAGCGATCATCGCCTCGCGCATGAGCAGGGCTCCAGTTGTGAAGGAGAGCTTGTAGCGCGATGCGGTCCCAGTCTCATCCGCCACGGTGAGCCTCCTTCCATCTCCAGGCACGCCGTTCGAGATTCGTCGCCCACCGTGCTTCCGCGTCGGCCGGCCACGATGGATTAACCCGGTCGTGCATCCTCGGTCGATGAGGCCGCGCCGCTACGGACCCACTGATCAACCTCGGTCGCCTGGAACTTCCAGAGTCGACCGACCTTGTGCGCCGGCATGTCCTTCTCGACGATCCACGCGTAGACGGTGTCTTTCGTGACGCCGAGATGGCCGGCGATGTCGTCGGCAGAGAGCCAAGGTTCAGACACCACGCTGCCTCTCCAATGCCGATTGAGCCGAATCTAGCCGGGTTATGACGAGGCTACAGGTTTGCCCATGACCCTGTCCGGGTTACGCAGCTTTGCCGCGACTGTCCCGGCCTCCACCGTTGTGAAGATCTTCACAAAACAGGCGAAGCTGCATCGATACCATGTGCCCGTCGTCCATTAGTTCCTCCCGACCCCGTCCTGGCGTGACACTCGCCGGAAGGCGATCACGCACGCACATTACGGCAGTTACGCTCGGGAGTCATCGACCAAGCGGCCGGCATGAAACGGGCCCGCTCCCCCAGAACCCGGGCCAAGGCCCCTCACCTCCGCCCGACTGACAGTGGTGCGCAGGTGGGACGATCATTGCGTATACGCAACGGCTTGTCAAGCGCTGGCCAACTCACACCGGACTGAGGTCGCGGTCACCCATGTCACTCGTCGAGCGACTGGCCATCGGGTGATCTGGTTCGGTGGCGTCCCGTGCCACTGAACGTTCGTGGGTATCAATCTCCAACCGGCGCTCTGACGCGACGAAGGAGCGGGGCCTCCGCACCTTCGCCGCGTGTCGATGGCGTGGTAATCAAGCCAATGGACAGTCAGTCCATACCTGCCGGCAACCGATCCCGGTGGCCAACGTACAAAGATCACAACATCACCAATGCTGTCCTCGGCCGCGTGACCGACAGCCTGCAACAGCCCGACACTCCTATCGCGGAGCTGCTCTGTCTGAGATCGGGGGCCGGGGACCGCTCGGCGGACGATTCCGATCATGGGCGATTGGTGGGAGACTGCCGGCGGTATGAGGCAGCAGCCCGACGACCTGGACCGTGTCGTGTCGTTCGTGAAACGCAGCGACCGGCCGTTCACCGCTGCCGAGCTGTACCAGCGAGGCCTCGGCAGTAAGACAACGATTCACCGGGTGCTGACGGACTTGCGTGGTCGTGGTCTGGTCGATGTCGTCAACCCGGGTCGAGGTAACCGGGCTGCGGTGTGGATGCGGATCCATCCCGCCGGGGAGACTTCCCCGGGGCCCCGCTCCAGGTCCAGATCCAGGTCGGCATCAGCTGGAGAAGCGGGGATACTGCCGGCGTATCCAGTGGACACGTCCTATCCGGTGACCTCGGGCTCACAAAGCGTTGTCGTGATGCACATTGCAGGATCCTGCGACCCGGATCCCGGGTGTGGTGGGTGGGCATGTGTGGTGTTGAACCCCGGCCGCGGCACTCGGGTAGAACGCTCGGGTGCGGAGTGGGAGACCACACGGAACCGGATGGCGCTGCGGGCACTGTTCGAGGGCGTCGCCGCGCTCAGCGGGGAACAGATGGTCGATCTTGTCTGCGACTCCGACCATGTGCTGACCGGACTCAAGAACAAGGTCTGGAAGGCTCGGGAGCCGGTAGAGGACCTCGAGCACTGGCAGCGGCTGGTCTGGAACGGCGACGGGCCGTCGCCGGTGGAGAACTTTGACCTCTGGCGGCGCCTCGAGGAGTTGCGAGCTGGCCGGGTCGGGATCATGCCGGCATTCCAGCGGATCGCCAATCGCAGCAAGCCAGACCGGGAACGGTGCCGGCAGCTCGCCGTGGCAGCGCGAGGAGCACTCGCCGGGAGCGCATAGCCGCCTGCCGATCGCGTCCACCTGCTCAAGGACGTGGGTAAGTGCCCTCGAGTGCACATCCATGGGCCGGTGGACCTGCTCGCGCACGCCTACGCCGTGGCGTGCCAGGCGTCGAGGTCGCCGTTGAGGGTGATACGACACGCGCGGTCGGGCGGGGTTTCGTGGCTGATGTGGTAAAGCTGCCCGGTCTGGAGTTGCGGCTGCTTGGTCCAAGCGGCGATGGGGTGCGAGTAGAAGTCACGCAGTCGCCAGCCAGTTCCAGGGTTGTATAGCAGGATCCGATGACCGTCCTCGCCCGAGGCTACGAGATCGTGTGCGGTCTCTGAGTCTGGCGAGGCGAGGCATGGAACTTGTAGGCCGGCGACCTTGTGGGTGTGCGGGGTTGGGCGTGCCTCGTGGGGGTCGAGGTCTGTGATGCCGAGGCCAAGGCCGATGGGGTCTTTGCGTTGGCTGTCGAGGACTGTCAAAGGTCCGTACGCTGCCTCGGTGATGATCTCGCTCGGTTGTCGGGACGCCTGGTAGGACACCTCATATAGGGCGCCGGACCAGCGACCGGGCACCTCTGCGATGCGGACGGGCTGGATCCCGATTCTGGAGTAGTAGTCCTGGAGGGCGTCGTTCGTTCGCCAGACGTCCCATCGAAGGGTCGGTACGTCGCGTTGCGCGGCGTAGTAGTTGGCCCAGTCGATGAGCATGGCGCCGAGCCCGCGTCCTCGCTGGTTGACGGCGGTAGCGAGCTTGCTCAGGTAGAGCGCCGGGGTTGCTCGTTCGTCAGTGCTCCAGAAGTCGGGGTCGCCGACGCTGGTCAGGCTGAGTGTGGCGACGGGGGTCTGGTGGTCCCAGAGGAGCCAGGTCTGGCCGCTCGCGATCGCGTTTGTCATGATCGGCCGGAAGTCGCGCGTGGACCATTGGTTGCTGCCCCGGTCGTGGAGCCAGGAGATCCGGTCGGCGAGCAGCTTCATTACGGCGTCAAGGTCCGCGGGCTTGGCGCGCCGCATCGTGTAAGTACTCACCTGGCGTCCTCGCTGTTGTGCGCCGCACGGATGAGGTCCAGGCCGCCCGCGTCGCCGACTTCCCACACCAGCCGGTTTCGTTCGGCGATGCGGACGTATCGCATCACGCGGGTTACTCGCTTTGCGGTGGCGGCGATTCGGGTCTGCATTAGGAGTGGTGCGCCGATAGTGAGGCCGAGATCATGGGCGTCCTGAGGGCCGGCGGTCTCGTAGGTGAGTTCGTCGCGGTGGGCGATCTCCTGGTGTCCTGCGTCCGCTAGTGCCCGGATGGTGCCTTGGGGGATGTCCTCGGGGGTGTCGAGGCCTACTTCCTCGGCGAGGTCGCGGGGGTAGTAGCCAACTTCGCGGGACCATGGCTCGCCGTCGAGCAGCTGGTGGAGCGTTCTTATGACGACGAGAGCGCCTGGGTCGACGCCAAGGATCTTCGTCACGGACTTGGGTGCGGGTTCCATGCGCATCGAGAAGCGCTTGGATGCCCGCTTGCCGACCTTGGCGGCGTTCTCTGTGAAGGCGTCCATGGTGGTGCGGTCACGGTCTGGTCGGAGCGCATCGGTCAGGTAGGTGTCGATCTTGCCCTGCGAGCGAACGATGGTTCCGCGCCGTCCACTGATGTACCCCGTGTAGACGAGTCCGCGTCGGGCGAGTTCCTCCAGGCCTCCGCGGACGGTGATTCGGGACACGCCGAATCGCTCTTCGAGGGCGGGGATAGTCGGAAGCGCCGATCCCGGCGGCCAGACGCCGTTCGCGATGTCAGCCGCGAGCTCCTCGGCGACTCGCTCGTATGCGTGCATTGCTCCACTCTCCACGACTTGGTTATGACGAACATACCCGACCCCCTTGACCTGTGGTACGGTCGTTCATCATGTTGGTTATAACCGAGATGTCCAAGAGATGGAGCGCATCTTGAACACGCCACTGGGTACCGCCGCTGGGAATCGTTCGCAGGCTTGGTTTCGCCCAGGTCGCTACGTGCCAGTCCGCCGCATGCCGGTATCGAACGTTCTCGGTACCGAGGTCCTCGCTGAGTCTCGCCGTGGTGTGCAGGTAGGGCGTACGACGATCCATGGCACTGCGGGGGAGCTGCGAGAGCTGGCGGCGCAGATCTTGCGTGCCGTCGGAGTTGTCGAGGCGGCTGAGCGGAACGCGCGGGAATCCGGGCTCGAGCCCGGCGACCGGCCGCGCGCCGCATGAGGACCTGAAACCCGTCCTGGAGGTGCTGGTCCGGCCCGCATGCTGTGATGCGGACCGGGCCAAGGCCTTCAGGGCCTGACCGGGCTTTCGGCCCACTGGTTGGTTGAGAACTGAAGACGGAACTGCGGGGCCGGACGGCTTGCCCTTCCGAGGTTGGTCGGGGTTGACGTTTCGCATGGTCCCCCGATGCCGGACTTCCGGCCCCGCTAATCGCTTCGGGTGGCTGCTTGTGCTGCCCACCCACTCACGAGCCTGATGGTTCGTGGTGGCTGGGGAACTCAAGACGCGAACATCCTTGCTGGAAAGGATATCGAGGCGATGAGACACAACCGCCGGCCCGTGCTACGGGCCAGCAATCTGAACCCGAACCTGATCTCGTTGCATCCGGGTGAGCGTCCGTCGGCTGCCTGCCCAGACTGCGGCAGGTGGCGGATCCTTCGCCGCGGGATGCTCTCGGCTCACCGCGGCACTGATGGTGCGTCCCGCTGTCCTGGTAGTGGACAGCGGATTGCCGTCGACGTCACACCCGCCCAGTGGCTGGTCCAGCTCCAGGTTGCCGCCCGCCACGCCCTGCAGCTGCATGCGCCGTACTCCAGGCTGCGTACCCGGCCCAAACCGCACCCACCGGTCCCGCTCCCACCGTTCCGCATGCCTGCCGCATAGTCGCACTTCCTGCCTCATCCGGCTGGTCGCGCAGCTCGAGCTCGCTGACACCTTTGCCTCGGCACTAAGCAGCAGGGCGGCCGATCAGCCCGCTGCGCGGCTGGGAGGTGTTTCTAACGGTCCAGCAAGAACCAGTAGTTGACGGTCGGGCCTTGGCTGGCGAGGCCGCCGCCGAGGGACTCGTACAGGGCGCGGGCTGGGGCGTTGTGGGCGCCGGTGGTCAGCGACATCTTGACGGCGCCCTGCCGGGAGACCTCGTCCATGAAGGCGCGGACCAGGGCGCGGCCCAGGCCCTTGCCGCGGTGTTGCTCGGCAACCACCAGGTCATCGAGGCGGCCCGTCACGACGCCGTCCGGTCGGGGCAGCAGATGGCCCCAGCACCAGCCCAGTGGCTCACCCTCTCGGGCGGCGACGAACGCCACGGTGTTGGGGGTCACGGTGAACGTGCGGGCCGCCTCGACGGCCCGCTCGGCAGGGACATTCCGGAAGCGGCGCGCCGCCGAGGCCAGGAGCGGGTCGTCAGGGGCCGGCCTGATGATCTCGGCTTCCATGTCGGTCACGTGGCTCCTTGGGCGCAGGCAAGGCCGCCGCGACACCGAATCCGCGGGGGCGACCTGTGGTCGGGGGCATGTCATCGCACATCCAACCGCCCCGACCACCAACTGGCGAACCTATACGGTCACAGCACTGGCCGCGCCTGGCCTACCCCTAGTCGGCCGAGCCTGCCCGTACGTGCGGCGTTATAGCCGGGGCGGCTGATGTCCAGGCAAGGATCTGGCGTGCGATCTGTTCCGTATCCATGTCATCGGTGCGGATCACGGTAGGGAACTGTCGACGACTTTGGGTGGCGTCCGACATCGCGTCGTCGATCCACTCCGTTGGCCATCCACGCGCCCGGAGCCGGGACAGCCGCAGTTGGTCGGCGCAGTCCAGTAGCACCCAGTGGATTGGACCATCGTCATCCCGATCGGGCGTTGCGTCATCTGGAGACGGCGTACCCGACAGCAACAGCACCGGATGCCCCGCACGTCGGATCATGCGGATGATCCGGTCCCACATCCGGTTGTAGGCCGGCCACAACGGCGGCCCAGCATCGGCGTCGGTGATCGGCAGGCCGAGAAGAGCCCCATCCTCGAACAGCTCGTCCTGATCGATCGCCACGATGCCGTGCCCGAGCCTGACCAGCTCCGGCAGCAGCGTGGTCTTCCCGACGCCCGGAGCGCCAACGACCTGGAACAACGCTGCGGACCTCGGTTCTGCTCCCATCCGCGCACCGTAGCCCTCACCAGGGTCGACAACACAACCCGATTTCCGGTGGCACAAGGGCCAGCAGGCTCGCCGCTAGCCGCACCACCGGGATCCGTGTGGCCGTGCATGAACCCGCTCACCAGCCCAATCCCGGGACGTCGACGACGACGCCTGGCATCTGCAATGCGCCACCTACCGATGAAAGGAACCTGCTGTGTCTGTTGCTGCCATCGTTCTCGTGATCGGCTGCATCGCTTACGCGGTGTGGCATCGAGGCCAGGACTGGTTCGGTATCACGCTCGGCGCGGCTCTCGGCGTAGCGATCGCCGGGACTGCTATCGGGCAGATGCTGACCGCGCTTCTGAACGCGCTCGGATCGGCCGGATCCGACGTCATGGCCTCGATCTTCTCCTGACAGGGGTTGGCGCCGCGGCAAGCCCAACCAGCCCGCGGCGCCAACCCACCAACACCCTCTGTCTCGCCGTCGCTCGCTGTCGTGCGCGCGGTCTGCCTTCTTGCCTCTTGTTTCTAAGCCTGTTGGGAGCTCGCCATGCCCACCGACCTCGATACGTTGACCGCCGTGTGGCGTGCACACGGCTACCAGCTGGTGCTGGTCGGCCTGGTCGTCACCGCCATCGTCCTGACCCTCACCCTTGTGGTCGCCCACCGACGTGGCCACACCAACCAGTGGGTGGCCCGGGTCGCCTCCGTGGCGGTACTGGCCCTCTCGGCCGAGGGCATGTGGGTGGTAGCCCGAGAACGCCTGCATCTACCGGTCGTCCTGGCCGGGGCGGTGTTCTTCGTCGCCGAGGCGCTGATGGTGTCGGCGGCGTTGCAGGCACGCCGACACTACGAACGCACCACCGAACGCGACACGGACGGCCGGCTGATCCGACCCGGGCATCCCGGACCGCACGGCCGGGCGGTGTGGGTGATCGCCGCCGTCGCCGGCGGCATCGTCGCACTGAACTCGAAGTCCGCTGTCGAGGTGCCGCTGCGGCTCGCGCTGCCGCTGGCCGCCGCCTACATGTGGCAGCTCGCGCTCACTGCCGACGGCACCACCCGGCCGGCCGGGGCGTGGCGGTGGACACCCCGCCGGCTACTGGTGCGCCTCGGTGCGATCGACCCCACCGAGGCCGATCTGACCACCGCTGATCGTGAACGCCGCACCACGACGATGACTGTGACCGCGCGCCGAGTCCACTCCGGCGCCCGGCCTGCCGGCTGGCACCTGATGCGGCTACAGCGCCTCGCCGCCAACGCCGACCCGGCGATGGTTGCCGAGGTCGCGCGGCGGGTCCGCCAAGCGCACCGGGTCCGCGAACTCACCGACCCGGCCGTCCACGAACCGTCCACGAACATCTCGGACGACAAATCCGCGAACACCGCAGCTGCCCGTGAACTGTCCGCCAGCCATGCGTCCGACGCTCACGGGGCCAACCGGCCCGCACGGACTGCTGGACGCCGTCCGACTGGCAGCGCCAAGCGGACGGAATCGCGGCGCACGACTGCCGAGGACTACCTCGCCGCGGCACGGGCCGTATGGGCTCCCGGCGTCGAGGTCGACGTCGGTTGGATCCGCGAAGTCACCGGATGTTCGCGCACGACCGCGTATGCGCTGCTGCCCCAGCTTCGCGAACACCTCGCGAACGACCCACACACTCCAGCGGCAAGTGATCAGGACGGTTCTGGGGTGAACGTGGTCGCGTTCGCGAACGGTCCGCGCACCGTCCACCGATAGCAGGCCGCGAAAGACGTCCGTGGCCGCCGGATGCGCCTACCCGAGCCCCGGCGGCCGCGGACCACCAACAAGGGAAGGAGTAACACACGTGGCGACACCACACGCGGTTCGTCGACGGCCGCCCGCGCCGGCGGTCCGGAGTCGGCCCGGTCGCACCCCGTCTCGTCCACGCCGGTCGTCTCGTCGACAGCCGGGAGTTCTGGCTGCTGTACGACGTGCCCGCACCTCCTGGGAACGGCCCGACACCATGACCGGGTGGGCAACCAAACACGCTCTGCTGGCCACGCGGTGGATCCTCGTCCGGGCTTGCCGGGCTGGCTGGCGGGCGACCCAAGCGACCGGCCGCGCTAGCGCCAGGGTCGCCGGGAAGGTCCGCGTCGGGATCGTGCGTGCCGCCGACCGGTCCGCAGACGGGGGTCGCGATGGCGCCGCTGGGGGGTGGCGGTGGATCGCCAACGCAGTCGGCGGGCGCACCACCTACACCTGCTGCGGACAGTCCTGGACCAACCAAGACGCCTACCGGACCCACTGGAACACCCACCAGAACGCGACACACCAGGCAGGCATCCCTGCTGTCCCGGAATTAGGCGGGGCGGATGTCGTCGAGACTCCCCGACTGACCGGTGTTCCCACCAGCGGTCGGAGCCGCGCCACCACCACGCCAACCACCACGCCCACGACTACCAGCACCGTTACTAGCAGCACTGGGACCCGGGCCGCCGGTCGGGCAGCCCGCTACTGGCAGAGGAGAACACACATGGCCGAAGGTGCCAAGCAGTACCTCGACTCCTTCAACGGCCTGCTCGACGGCCTCCAGGAGTTCGACAACCACGCTGATTTCGCCGCCAAGCTGGACGACCTGGCCGCGATCGAGCGGCAGCGTGCCGAGATCGTCGCCGATTTCGTCGCCGACCTGGGCTCCTGCATCAAACTCGATCACCGGGTTACCAACGCCCTGGTGACACGCGCCGAGGACGGCGACCTGCTCGGTGCGTTCGAAGACGCCGCGAAGACGTTCCGCTCCGTCTACGAGTCGATCCTCGAAGCCGAGGAGAACGGCGTCGCACCACTCAAGGCCGCGTCCTAACCCAACACCATCCGCCCATGCCCCCAGCGGGGCCGGCTCGCATCCACGGGCCGGCCCCGCTTCCCGTCTACCCAACGGAATCGACACAGCCGAATCGACCCAGTAGAAGGGAATACCAGTGATGGCGAGACGACGTCCTGCCCGCCGACCGGCGCGGCGAGGTATGCGGCGACCGGACCGCCGGTTGGCACGTCGCCAGCAACCTCTCGAACCCCTCAACCGCCCCTTCGACCGCCCGGGAGCCGGGCGCTTCGACCGGTCCGGCCCGCGGAACCTGAGCAGTCCGCTGAGCCGGGGCGGCTGCCCGGAGCCGCGTCCGTGGGCGACGTATGGGCGGGCATCTGCCCGGTTCGGCCGCTTCTACTACCGGTACCGGTGGGAACTCGCACCCGTCACCTGGGCGCTCGTGACCGCTGTCGTCGGTGTGGTCGCTGCCGAGCTACTCGCCACCTCGACGATTCTGCTGGTCGCCGGCGCGGTCTGGGCCGGCACCGCCATCGCAGTACGCCGCTGGAAGAACGCCCGCTACCGGACCCACGCCCAGGCTGCCGCGTTGGCGACCGGCGGCTGGACTACCGCCGCATCGATGTGGGGTGCCAACAATCAGTGGGTGGCCGGGGGGCTGCTGGCCGCGACCGCCGCGGTCGGCATCCCGTGGTGGCTCAACCACGCCGTCCGCGACCACGTCGTCGCGTTGCGAGAGAGGGAACGCTGGTCCGACATTGCTGGCCAGATCCAGCTGGCCGGGTCGAAGATGCTTCGCCGTAAGAAGCTCACCGACACCATGACCGGCAGCGAGATCGGCTGGGAAGCCCTCATCGAGCTGCCCCCAGGGCAGACCGCGAACGCGCTCGCAGCCCAGAAAGCCCGGATCGAATCGCTGCTGGGGCTGCGGATCGGGTCCGTGCAGGTCGACAAGGTGCTCAAGCATGCCCGCCGTGCCACCATGACCGTGGTCCGCGACGACGTGTTCTCCACCGCCGGCGAGATCCCCCACCCAGCACTTGCCGAGGGGTGGGAGGCGGGCTCCCGGTCGATCGTCGACCCCGTGCCGGTCGGGGTGTGCGAGGACGGCACCACTGCGACCATCCAGCTCGTCGACCCCAACTCCGGCGCCAACCGTGGCCTGACCATGGGCGCTGCCGGTGGCGGGAAGAGCAACTGGATCAACGTCAAACTCGCCGCCGCAGCGGCCAGCTCAGACTGCGTGATCTGGTACGGCGAGGTCGCCAAACGTGCCGCCAAAGCCCGCCCCTGGCTCGCCTGCCTGGACATGCCACCAGCCGACACCCCGGCCAAGGTGCTGGCCATGCTCAAAGCCGGTGAGGCGGTCATCGCCGAACGCGGCGTGTTCGCCGGCGAGACCTACGGCGATGACGCGATCCCACCCGGCAGCGGTGTCCCAACGGTGTTGATCATGTTGGACGAGTTCGCGTCCATGGTCGCCGACCCCACCCACGGGGAGGCGATCCTGGCCTCGGCCACCAACGTCGCCCGCACCGGCCGGTCGCTGCTGGTCTCGATCGACATCCACAGCCAGCACGGCTCCGCCGGCGCGTTCGGCTACGGCCAAGCCGCGCAGCTGATCGCCCAGCTGAACATCCGCGCCTGCTTCCGGCTGGCCAAGAACGAACACTCCCGGTTCGTGTTCCCGTCCCACTACACCCAGATCGACGCCTCCGCGCTTCCGCACGACGGGTCGTTCTACCTGTCCACCCGCGGCGACGCACTACCCACGCTGCACCGGGCGTACGCCCTGTACAAGCCGGAGGACGTCCGCAAAGTCGCGGACCGGCTCTCCACCGGCACCCGGCCGAGGCTGGACGAACGATCCGCCACCGCCGCCGCGAACGTCCTCGGCAACCAGTACACGAACACCACGAACGCAGCGTCCGGGGACCTCGAGGAATCGGCGCCGCTGGTCCGCACTGGTCCGCGGACTCTGGCGCCCCCACCGGTCCCGATGTCCGCGGACGAAGAAGAACGAGTTCGGGTCGACATCGAATCCGTCCGCGCCCGAATCAGCCAAGCCGCCGACGCCGCGTTCCGCCGCGCAGACGCCACCCGTACTGCTACCGGCGGAACCGGCTACCTGACCGGCAACACCACCACCCTGCCCACACCACGCACGACGACAGAGACGGGCCAGCTGGACGACGTCAACGTGGGCGTCCAGGACGACATCGACCGGCGCATCCTCGACATCCTCACCAAGGCCGTCGGGATCCCGGTCAGCTCGACCAGCATCCAGGCCAACTTCGGTGCCGACGTCTCCGCGTCAACCATCAAGCGCCGGCTGACGGCACTCCAGGACGCCGGCCTGGTCCGCATGATCGGCGCCGGCCGCGGTGCCGGCTGGACCCTGCCCAAGTAGCAGAACGTAGCCGCGAATCGGCTCAAAAACAGATCAGCTCATGAGCCGATTCGCCCATCGCCCGCGCGTAGAGAAGGTTTCGGTTTTCGGCTCACGTGAGCTGATCCGATTCCGCGCACACAGCCCGTGATCACGCACCACGGACGCCGGGGCGGCCGACCAAGCCTGCAAGCACGCGGCCGCCGCATGCCCCCTTTATCGAAAGGACGATCCAGTGTCCCGTACCCGAACGCTTGCCAGGCCCGGCTGGGTCCTCTCGGCCGCGTCCGCCGTCATCGCAGGCCTGCTCTTGTCGGCCATCTCACCCGTCCTGGCGATCGCGGCCGGCGTCCTCGCCTTGGTGGTCATCGGCGTCGACGTCGCACAGATCGTGGCAGGGCGGTGGCGCAGATGACCCCGTCCATCTCCGCGCGGCAGGCCGCGCGCCACCTCCGCGCCCTCATCGGCGCCGGCATGACCATGCCGCAGATCTCTGGCGTGTCCGGCGTCGCCGTGCGGGTCGTTCAAGACGTCGTGTCCGGCCGCCAGAACCGGGTGCTCCGGGCAACCGCCGAACGGCTCCTCGCCGTCACCAACCCCGCCCCAGGTCCGGTCGGATCCGTACCGTCCATCGGTGTCCTCCGACGCATCCAGGGGCTGCTGGCCATGGGATGGCGCCACCGCGACCTGGACCTCCGTACAGGCCTGGACACCAGGACCGTTCTGTACCGCGGACACGGCTGGGTACCATCCTCAGTCCACCTCGCCGTCAGCCGCGTCTACGACAAGCTCTCCATGACGCCAGGGCCGTGCGCCCGCACCCGCGACACCGCACGCGCTGCTGGCTACGCCCCGCCATTGGCGTGGGACGACGACACCATCGACGCCCCCGCCGTGCTGCCGAACCTGCACGGCGACGGCCAGGACGCCGGTGTCGACGAGGCCGCCGTACTGCGTCGCATCGCCGGCGACCGGGTGCCCGTCACACCGGCCGAAGCGGCCGAGGTGGTCGCCAGGATGCGCCGCGCCGGGCTTCCCGACGCGGCCATCACCCGGATCACCCGGCTCCGCACCGACAGATACGCACCGCTGCAGCGGGATCTGAACCGGGCCGCGTGATGCGCCGGCCGTACGGGTGGTGCGACGCGGTGATGATCCAGCTGTCGGACGGCAGACAAGCACCCGGCCGGTGGATCTGCGGACTCCCCGCCTTTCGCTACGGCTGGGCACCTGACGGACTCGCCACCCGCCGACAACTGCGGGCTGAGCACCTGTCTCCCGGCGGGCACGAGCCCTACGCGCTGCTGCTGTGGCGACGCGACCGTGCCTTCGCATGGCTCTACCGCCTCGACCTCGCCCAACCCGCCCGCACCCCCACCCCCGCGCAACAAGCCGCACTCACCCGGGCGATGGCCGCCCGCCGCTGGTGCGCCGGCTGCCAACAACACGCCGACCACTGCGTCGCCCCGGTCCACCGGACTGTGTGGCGACTGCATGGCCAAGACCGCCGACTACGCGGCATGACCCTACGCCAACCCGGCGTCGGTATCACCAACCCACATCCAAAGGGAGCAGCACATGTCTGAGACCACCCTCGACCACGGCGAGCTCCTGGAGCTGGCCGACGACGCCGAGAACGATGGCGCCACCGACCTTGCCGCCCAGCTCCGCCACCTCGCCGGCGAACGATTGGAAGACCTCGCCGACCGCGGCGGCTGCCTCGACTGCGGCCAGACCATGACCGAGCTCGCCTCCGGCGATGTTGTCTGCACACCGTGCGGCAACACCTGGGACGACTGGGACGACTACCTGCGCGACATTGAAAGGCTATCGGGCTGATGCCGCGGCTCCAACGCGACCTCCGTCCCATCGTCAAAGCCGCGCTCAGGGCCGGTTGGCGCGTCCAAACCACCCGCCGCGGCCACGTCAAACTCCGATCCCCACGCGGCGCCCTCGTCGTGATCGGCGGCACCCCGTCCGACCGCCGCGCCCACCGCAACGCCCGCGCCCACCTCCGACGCGCCGGCCTGGTCTGCTGAGCCGTGCAGCAACTGTCGGCGTACGGACTCACCTGCACCAGGTCACGGCTTATGTGCAGAGCCTCGTGCAGGCACCGGGGCGCGGCGAGGCTCCGGCGAGTCCTTCCCCCTGATGGCACCGATCGGCTGACGATGCTGCCGCAGTCGGTCCACGGCACGATTGGCAAGTGGGTCAGCAACATCCTGAACTGCCGCCACTGATCGGGTCCGTTCGTCGGTTCCGAGTGCCTACGTCGTTGGTTCTGCTGGTGGCTGGTTGGGCCGCAGGTGGCTCCGATCCCGGTGGCCGTTCAAGTCTGAGCTCTTAGACGGCGGCAGGGACGGTAGTCGCGTTGTCCGGAAGGACAGGCACCGGCCACGTCGGATCCAGACGCCAAGTCAGCCAGCGCTCGTCGAACGGACCGGTGTGTTGCTCGAACATCGCGAACGCCTGGTCCTTCGCGCGTTCGATCTCTGCGTGCTGGGTGTCGGTGACGAGGCCGAGCCGCCTTCCGTGGGCGTAGTCCTCCTCGTCCTTCCACTCGTGCGTACCGTCCGGGTTGCACACCAGGTCGATGATGTAGTCGCAGGTGTCGATACCGATCGGCGTGCGGCGATACGGCTGCTCGAAGTTGACGTACCAGATCGCCAACTCGCCGCTCGGTTGGAAGAGCAGCAGGACACTGAACCACACGTCGGGCAGCTGAAATCCAAGGAACGTGACGTCGGTGAGCACGCGCGTACCGAGCGACCACTCACCAGACGCCTTCACCTCTAGCCTGCGCTGCGAGTCATCGCCGGAAATCCAACTGGTGTTCCCCGTCAGCTCGGTGCCCGACCAGGACACCCAGGCGATCTCATCGCCCGTGTCGTGAACCACCCGGCCCGGCCATGCTGACCACACCTTGCCACGGAACATGTCGCGCCGCACAGCGACGCTACCTGGCGCGAACCGGCCCGATCCCGAAGGCGTCATGACCTCGACCTTAACCGAGGCGACGGTCCGGTACGCCCGCACCGCATGCGCCAAGCAGCGCACGTAAGCCCGGTCCTAGGTCTGCACGTGCACCTGTATCTCGACAGCAACCCTCAACCCCTCCTCCGAAAGGACACTCATGGGGACTGTGCACTGAACGGTGTTTCCGGCTCGACACGCCGGGCTGGGTCCGGCGGGATGGGCACGGACAGTGATGACATCTGGGGCCATGGGGTCTGGACAGCAGAAGACGGATGACGGTGGGCAG